>JAYQWJ020000261.1:0-3060 GCA_035829175.2 Candidatus Albibeggiatoa psychrophila | reverse complement strand
ATCTTCATCTAAAGCAGGGTCAGATTGTTCAGTATCATTGTCTGATTCACCTAAGTAATATAATGCAAATACTTGACCATCTTGAAAGGTTATTGGAAAATAGGGTAAATGTTGTTCATCCTGAGTCAATTCACCAAATAAAATATTGCCTTCAAACGGTTCAACTTTATCTACAGGCTGCTCTGATAATCGACCTGAATACTCAATATTATTTAATACCAGTGATAACAAACCATCTGCATTAAAGTCATATTCGCTTTGAGCTAAAACTTGTTGTAGATAATTATTAAATTTAGCCGCATATTCACTAAAATCAAGTTCGTCCGTTTCAGAAACATCTACACTATCTTCTTCAGTTGCTTCAGTTTCTATCACTTCAGCATCGTTAGATTCAGGTTCTGCAACCGTTTCCACTACGTCAGTAGTATCAGATGTATTGTCTTGTTCTTCATCAGATGCTTTGGATTGCTCAGATTCAGCACTATCATTTGTTTCTTCTAAACTCGCAGCATCAGCAAATAAAATTTGTTGAGTACCATCAGCATAAACTAACACTAAATCATCAATGCCATCCATATTTTCATCTTGAAAACTAGAACTTGGTACACCTTGTTCAATCGCCGCCAACATCGCTTGAGTCATTTCACCTGAATAAGTTTGACCTTCAATCACAACGCTTAAACTGTCTGAACTTAGGTTAAAAGCGTCGGAGTCTATGGCATAGTCATTAACAAAGAATTCACTCAATAATTGAGAAGGACTCAATGGTTCTGGCGGTTTGCATATTTCGGCTGTTGCAATCACGCTACGACTTGCAATGCTGCTTCCATTGCTGAGGTTATTATCTGCATAGTCTTGCATTGGTTTACCCAACATATCAAATAATTCAGCCGTAAACTGCACTTCAATCGTGTTGTAATAATTACCACGCGCATCAGTTAAACCCGGCCACCATGCGGTAATACTAAAGTCACTTGAGCCTGTTAGCATTTGAGAATTTTTCAACGCTTCAGCAGGGCAATCAATTAAACGGTTAAGATTGGCTAAACCAGATTCTTCTGCAATTTCAGGACATTTCGCATTTTCTGGAGCAACAACTTCCCATGTGGTTTTTAGGTTTAAAAAGCCTTTTGATGAAAACTTAGCTTTACCTTTAATTTCAAATGGTTTGCCTTCTTCAATACAAAACGAACCGTTGCTGCCGATAAAATCTATATCCCAGCCTTTAGGCACAGGTACGGTGCTAGATTGGCAATGAATCGGCCATGCAATCGCTTCAATATCAGAGTACGGTGTACCAAAACTGGTTTCTTCTTCAACTTGACAGGTTTTAGGATTAAACGCATAAATTTTATTGCCACGTCCTTGGTCTACTGAGAAAAGTAATAAACCATCCGCACGGGTTTCTAATGATTCAACTTCACCGTCAATTTCCCCAAAACCTTCACAAATCTTAAATGGAGAATCACCACCAGCACCTGTTTCTGCATTAATTTCAATGTCACGACCTGTCTCTGTAGAGCCAATTACATTTAAGCCTAAACGTAAAAAGTCAACTTCACTATCAGGAAGTATTTGATTTTCTACTATGGCTTCAGTTACAGCAGGTACAGACTCAGTTTCTGTATCGGAACGGGTGCTACGGGTTGTTGGTGCATTAACTGCTGTATCTTCATAGCCTTGTCCTAAAAGTCTTGTTCCATCATAATACCAAGCAATTAAATTACTGCCTTTAATCATCACACCATTTTTATTTGGATGCTTTGTTTTTTCGGCCGCATATAAAATAGTTCCCTCAACATTCCACGCTAAAGCTTCAAGTCCGTAACTAGAGGGTAATATCATTTTGCTTGCACCTGTATCAGGATCAATTTGCAAAATGCCTTTTTGTTTATCTTTATCATCAGTATCAGTGGCTGCAAACAAGGTTGCTTCTTTAGGATGAAACGCAAAACCTGTAATTTCATCGTAGCCAATTTCACCAATGACTTTTAAAGAGGCTTCGGAAGGATGGACAAGATATAACAAGTTTTGCGATGCAGCATATAACATGGCAGTAATAGGATGAATCGCAATCGCTTCAATATCAAAGCCTTTGTATTCTTGCCCTATTTTTTGTGAGACTGTACGATTTCCTTTTAAGTCAATGACTTCAAACTTCACAAATTGAGAGTCACTTGCACCTTCATCATGCACTGCATAAATTTGACAAATAGTTGGTCCAATGGGTGAACCAAGGTGTTTGCTAACACGTACTTTTGCTTTTCTTTTACGTTTGGAATAATAGCGCGATTTTCTATCAATTTCCGCGTCGCTTATCCCATAACCCCAGCCTTGACCATAACCCCAATGACTATAATCTTGCCAGTCATAACCATAGCTATTAAAACTACTACCACGACCATAACCACCTCTGCCATAATCCCAGCCATCATAAGCATAGAAAAAGGTATCTGTACCGCTAAAACCTGCTCTTGCAGTGTAAGTCACTGTGTCATCGCCGTTATAGCTGACTGTGCCATTACCCGTGTCAATGCTATAGCCTGCTTGACGGGTTATATCACTGTATAAATAAAAGAATCGCTCATCATCATCAGCATCTTGTTTTAATTCAATAATAATTGCGGTTTGAGGACGTGTATCAATCCAATGATCGGCAAACTCAGAATTAATTGACATAATGGGTTGTGAAGGAATGCTCACCACAGCATCTGCTGTATTCGATGTAGAATCACTTGAAGTTTGAGAACTTGTAGCAGTGGTTGTTGTATCCGAAGTCGTATTACCAGCTATAGGGTCTGCACTTGTTTCTGTATTTGTTGTTGAACCTGTCGCTGGTTGCGTATTATTTGTGGTTTCTGTACCAGTGGTATTATCCGTAGACGCAGTTTCAGAATCAGTAGAATCAGCTGGATTAGACGTAGGCTCATTTAAAGCTTGCTCAGTTCTTTCTTCTCCTTCTGCCACAATAACGCCAGAGTCATCAACACTATCAGTCTGCTCTACAATGTCTTCAGCAGCCAAATTTTCCGTTTCTGGTATATCTTCTGTACCCGCATC
>JAYQWJ020000260.1:0-3728 GCA_035829175.2 Candidatus Albibeggiatoa psychrophila | reverse complement strand
AATCATTTAGATTCTTTCGTCAATAGAGCATGTATCCATTTCCACACAATGCTTCTAGGCATAATAATTCCTTTGGAAACATAAGCAAATACAAAAGAGTCTTGTAGTGTCCATTCCATATTATTGGATACGCTATATTGTCCACACCATAAAATGGTATCGCCTATCATCAGACATTCGGTTTCATCAGGTAATAAAATTTTTTCATCGCCACGCATCAACATTAATGCAATACAAGCTAAATTCTGTTCTCTATCTTTAGGATCGCGTAGCAAGGTTCTAATATTGGCTTGCTGACCTTGTTGTAATATTTGAGCTAAGGCAGGAGTTTGCTGCTCATTGACTGTCATTTCCCATACCGTTGGCGAGGCATGCTCAGGAATCACGCCTATCATGCAACTAATGACATAATTTGCCCAATGATTTCCGCGCAATTTAGACTCTCGAATAAAATCGGCTAATAATGGTGACATGAGTAAAATCCGAATATGATCTGCAATAATTTGACTGGCTTGCATTACAATTTCAGCATGAACCGCATCAAAAATAACTTGATTAGCCTCATTATTTTGTCGAATGATGACGTATAAATTAGGATTGAGCTGCCGTGCTGCCATGACAATCGCCAAGTTGTGCATATCATCATTAGTGCCAGCGACAATGCCCACCGCTTGTTCGATATGAGCCGCTTGCAACACATCATGTTCCATCCCTAAGCCTTCAACATATTCTTCTTTGGGATAACCTGTCTCACTTAAATTCGCCTCAACAATCACAATCCGAATATTCAGTTCTCTTTCCAGTTGTTTGCAAACGGCTTGTCCAAAACGTCCATAACCGCATAAAATCCATAAACCATGCTGTGGCGGACTGAGCAATTTATCATTTAAAGGAATATCTCGTTTGCCAATCAACCATTCTCGTAGTAAAAATAAGCTGGGGGAATGCAAAATAATATGTAGGACTCGCGCGAAAATATGAAATGGATTGATAATAAAATCGGCTTCAAAAGTCGCCATACTCATTGCAACATCATCGGAATCGACCCGACAAATCACGGGCAATTGAGGATTCAGCAGTTTAGCCGTAATCGCAATATTTAAATTGATATTATTATCATTGGTAATCGCAACCACGGCGGCACAATGAGGATTTCGCAAACCCCCTTCAAGTAGATGCAATGGCGTGCTGGCATCAGCACATAATTTTGGCACGTAAACGGGGTAATTTTCCATGATTAAGCCATTAATTCTATCCTGACTTTGCTCAATCACCACGGCGCGTAAAAAACGTTCTTCCAGCGAACTAACCAATGCTCTCCCCGTATCACCATAGCCACAAATCAAATAAAAGGCTTCATGAATATTACTAACGGTTTGTGAGAAACGCCGCTCAATCACCGTTTGTTTCAATGCTTCATCTTGTGCCAAAGACAGTAATGTACCAATCGCATAAATCCATGCAACAACCGTCAGATATAAAGAAAACGTCGCCCAGATACGTTGCGCACCTGAAAAAGCATAAGGAATTTCACCAAAACCAATAGTTGTCGCCATGTAGGAAACAAAATAGAATGCGTGGAAAAAATCCATGTACCATAAGTTGCCTTGGTCATCTTCTCCCGGCATCAAGGTCATTCCAACAATGGCAAGTGTATAGACAATAAGCAACACCATCAGCGGTAAGCGCATACGGCGCATAATCAAAAAAACAATACTATTCATAAGGGGATTGAATCTATTTTTGCAGCAGTGGATTTGGAAATAATGCGTTTTTTAATAAAAGTTTAGCTTATTCTACATCAGTGGCAAAATAGAATCTTTTTCAAGTTCTGGGATTCAAGGTTTCTGTATATCATATTCAAAAATGGATTGGTTTGGGGTTTGGGGAAAGAATGGGAAAGATGAACCGCATTGAAATTGCGATAGAGTGCGTTTTGTTCAATATGAAAGCATTCCCACAAAATTTGATAAAACTTATGGGAATGAACTATTTAAAAGCACAAGAAAAGGGGCTTAAAGTTTAAATTGTTAACAACCTTTGTCATTATATATCTTTGTTAAATTCGCCCGTCTTTCATTAATTAGCTCTTCAGCTTGTCCTGCATCATAGTAAGTATAAGCGAGACCCGGTAACCAAAATAATGCTGCCGCAACATTTGTACCTGTGACTCCTTTTTTAGAGTCTATATCACTCTCGGCATCATCTAATCTAGTCAATTCCGAGGTTAATTCATTACAAGATAGCTTATTATCTCCAGCCTGAACTGTCTGGATTTTCTTAGACGTTGCACATCCACCCAATAATAATGCTGCCAATAGCGTTGATATAAGCATTATTGACGTTTTATTCATATTACGATTACTCCATAAAAAAATGTTTTATTAAACGTTTTGCATTTTTAACTACTTTTCCTTAAATAGCAATATTTATAAAACAAAAATAGAGGACGTAAGTTTGAACCGTTATTTAGGTTTTAAGTTTCGACAATATTGCTAACTTATTCGCAATTGGGCTACAATCCTCTGGCTTAAACACACAGTTCACCTTCACTTTTTTCAAATTTCAAAGACAATTATAGCTAATACCCTGAATGGAAAGACTTAAATATTATATATTTTTTATATTTTTCACGAATTGTTTAATTCCTTTTTCCTTACAAGCACAGGACGCGAATTGCATGACAGTTGCAATCACCAATAGTGTGCCTTGGAGTCAATATAATGAGGAACAAGAAGTAGATAAACGCCAGCCCTATGGGTTCAATATAGATTTATGGCATGAGGTGGAACAACAGTTAAATTTATGCTCTCAGTGGCATTATAGTGAGAATACAAAAGATGTTATCTTAACTGTTAGTACTGATAAAGCTGATGTTGGGCTCATCAATTTCCCTGCTTCAAATGTTTTACAATTAGGTTTGCAAACCGCTACGGTTAAAGAATATACGACTGGATATATGGTAAAACGTGTATTTACTGATTTAACTTCATATTTGTCGTGGAATATACTGTGGATTATTATGGGCATTTTGGGCGTTGCTACGCTTATTCGCTGGATAGTTGACCGCTTTCAACCTAAAGAACATCGAAGATTTCATCAAAGTTTTATCAAAGACTTTCTTAAAGTTTTATGGTGGAATATGAATTTAATACTGGGTTGGGAAGGGGTTGATACCAGCCGTGGATTAGCCCTATTTTTTGATTTAACTTGGCATATTTTAGGAATGGTTTTATTTGGTGCATTATTAAGTATTTTAAGCGTTTCGTTTAGTATAGCTGCGAATGGGAATCAAATTCATAAGCAAGAAGATGTGAATGGAAAAACCGTTGCTATATTAAAAGGCTCAAGTTATACCAAAAATTATTTAAATCAACATGATTCACACACAGAATTGGTTGAAGTTGATAGCTTAGAGCAGGCTTTTAACTTGCTTAAAATCTTTCAAGTTGATGCAATCGTACACAACAGCGTAGAACTAAGAAACTTTTTTAAAGACAATTATAATGATAATGCAAATATTCGTTTGCTACCCAGTATTATCAATTATCAACAATACGGTATTATTATAAATCCTAAAAATGCCTATACTAATGCAATCACTGATACTTTATCTAGTTACGATAATGCCCGAGGTTTAGATATAAGTTTTATTGAGTATTTATCTAATAAATGGAATATTACACTGGAAGCCAATAGTTTTTAAATTTCAAACCAAATAAAATCAT
>JAYQWJ020000259.1:0-4777 GCA_035829175.2 Candidatus Albibeggiatoa psychrophila | reverse complement strand
ATCTCTTTTTATTTCAATTACTTAAAAATTCATTTCACATCAAGCGTATATTATATAAAGATATAAGCATCGTAAGGAATTTAAGTAATGAGTGATATTGAAAAGACCAATATTTTGATAGTTGATGATGAAATTGTCTCTCGTTATACCATTGAAGCCTTGTTAGAATCAGAGCAATACACTTTATTTTTTGCAGAAAATGGTGAACAAGGGATTGCAAAAGCTGAAGCGATGACACCCGATATTATACTGTTAGATGTCATGATGCCGGGGATGAATGGTTTTGCTGTGTGTCGTAAAATTCGGGCTAATCCAAAATTGGAAGGCTTGCCTATTGTCATGATTACGGCTTGGGATGACCCTACTGCTAAGCAACGTTGTTTAGATGTGGGCGCAAACGATGTGATCTGTAAGCCTTTTAATCGAGCAGATTTACATGAAAAAGTACAAATGTTAACCCAAAAAAATAGTGAATAATGTCTACTACGTTAATCAATCCGTCTGAACGAGATAAAAGTATTATTTTGATTGTTGATGATGAAATTATTTCACGCCACATAGTTAAAGTATTATTAGAATCAGAAGGTTATAATCTTATTTTTGCCGAATCGGGTGCAGAAGCTTTAGAAAAAGCCCAGTCTATTATGCCTGATGTGATGTTGCTTGATGTCATGATGCCCAAAATGGATGGTTTTCAAGTGTGTCAACATTTGCGGGCTAATCCACGTTTGGCAGAGTTGCCTGTGGTGATGGTCACAGCGTTGGATGATAGAGAATCTCGCTTAAAAGGTTTGGAAGTCGGCGCAGATGATTTTATGAGTAAGCCATTTGATAGAGATGAATTGAGGGCGCGTATTCGTACCATTACCCGTTTAAATCGTTATCGTCGCTTGGTTGAAACCGAAGATCAGCTTGCTTATCTTGCTAATTACGATGTCTTAACAGGTATTCCCAATCGCAATTTATTATTAGAACGTCTTAGACAGATGATTTGTCGCGCCTATAATAATCAGCAGCAAAATATCATTGTGTTAACCTTTGATTTAGATGGCTTCCAGATGGTCAATGATTCATTTGGTTCAGAATTAGGTGATAAATTATTATATAAAATTGCCCGTCGAGTCACAAAATTAGTCCCGCCAGAAGCCACAGTTGCCCGCTTGGGTGGCGATGAATTTGTTGTTATTTTAGAATCCTATCATGTGGTTAAAGAAGTTAGTGAATTAACCCAGCAATTATTAGAACGGATTAGCCAGCCGATTAATTTAAATCAACATGAAATTGTAATAACCGCCAGTATTGGAATTAGCGTGTATCCAAATGATGGAAAAGAGGCGTTGGTTTTACTAAATAATTCAGATACTGCAATGTCTCGTGCGAAAACCCAAGGCAAAAATACTTATCAATTTTTTACTAATGAAATGAATCTTGTTTCATTCGAGCGACTTATTTTAGAAAACCAATTGCGTAAAGTGTTGCTTCAAGATGAAATGCGCTTGTATTATCAGCCACAAATTGATTTAAACACAGGCAGAATTATTGGTACTGAGGCGTTATTGCGTTGGCAACATCCTGAGTTAGGTTTGCGAACACCTGATAAATTTGTTTCTGTATTGGAGGAAATGGGTTTAATTATTCAGGTTGGCGAATGGGTATTGCGTACCGCATGTGAACAGAATTACGCATGGCAACAAGCAGGTCTTGAGCCGATTTGTGTATCTGTAAATATGTCTGGGCGGCAGTTTCAACAAGCAGATTTGCTCGCCACTATCGAAAAAATCTTGTTGGTTAGTCAGCTTGAACCACGTTATTTGGAATTGGAACTAACCGAAAGCATGTTAATGGCGGATGACCAAGATAAGAAGCATGGCAGTTTTACAACCTTTAGTCGTTTACAGCAAATGGGGGTTAAAATTGCAATTGATGATTTTGGCACAGGTTATTCTTCTCTGAGTTATCTTAAACGTTTTCCTGTCAATACCTTGAAAATTGACCGTTCATTTGTCAAAGATGTGTGTATTAATTCTGACGATGCTGCGATTACGGATGCGATTATTGCGATGGCGCATAGTTTACAATTGGATGTGGTTGCAGAAGGGGTTGAAACTAAAGAGCAAAGTCATTTTTTACGGGTTAGAGGTTGTGAGTATGCTCAAGGTTATTTATTCAGTCGCCCGATTGATGCAGATGAAATGACCAAGTTGTTGCGTCTGAGCAAGATTGATCCAAATCCTTTTTCTAAGTTAATTTAAGCTTGCCAAACAGGCTGCCAGTCTTTGAAAAATTGACAGCCCTCATATCTATAATAAGAACACTATCAAATTAGAGACGTTCAAAAATAGCCGCGATACCTTGACCACCACCAATACACATTGAAACTAAACCATAACGACCACCTGTGCGCTCTAATTCGTACAAGGCTTTAACCGTAATCACTGCGCCCGTTGCACCAATTGGATGACCCAAAGAGATGCCGCTACCATTTGGATTCACTTTGTCCATTGGTAAATCTAAATCACGAACAACAGCAAGAGCTTGTGCCGCAAAGGCTTCGTTTAATTCAATGACATCCATATCAGCAATCGTTAAATTGGCTTTCGCTAAAGCATTACGGATTGCAGGGACAGGACCGATACCCATATATTTAGGATCAACACCTGCGTGACCATAAGACACTAAACGCGCCATTGGTTTCAAGCCTTTAGCTTTTGCAACACCTGCTTCCATTAAGACAACAGCCGCCGCTGCATCATTAATACCTGAAGCATTACCCGCAGTAACACTGCCATCTTTTTTAAATACTGTGCGCAATTTACCCATGCCAGCCACGTCAACATCACCGCGAACATGTTCATCAGTATCAAATAATTTAACACCTTTACGGCTTTTCAATTCAACAGGAATGATTTGGTCTTTAAAATAGCCTTTTTCTATCGCTGCTGCGGCACGTTGATGACTTTCAACTGCTAATGCGTCTTGGTCTTCACGAGAAATGCCCCATTTTTCAGCCACATTTTCAGCCGTAACACCCATGTGACAACCGTCAAACGGATCAGTTAATGCACCAACCATCATGTCAACCAGTTGACCATCACCCATACGTTGACCCCAACGCGCACCGGGTAGAGCATATAAGGCACGACTCATATTTTCCGCACCACCTGCAACCGCTGCATCAGTATCACCTAAGTAAATACATTGCGCCGCAGAAATAATAGCTTGCAAACCACTACCACATAAACGGTTTAAAGTATACGCAGGGGTTTCAATTGGGATACCGCCTTCAACAGCCACAACCCGTGATAAATACATATCTTTTGGTTCAGTATGTGCTACGTTACCGAAAACCACTTGACCAATATCAGCCCCTTCAACTTGAGCGCGTTGCAAAGACTCTTTAATGACTAATGCGCCTAATTGTGTTGGTGGGATGTCTTTCAATGAAGCACCATAATCACCGATGGCTGTACGCACACCACTTACAACGACAACGTCACGATCACTCATCATATTCTCCTTTGGTTGTTTAGGTTTTTTTATACTTTAAACTACTAACATAAGCTTGAACTATTATTTTTTTACACGACCTACCAAGCAGCAAAAGCATAATATTCATTTATTTTAGTTTATGATTATCATAAGTCAAACTAATAATTCACTTCTTTATCCATTTAAATAATTAGCTGTTAGATTTTAAAATCTTACTTCAAACTCCAATTGCCCACGTCTTGATTTACGCCATCACCTTCGGGCTGACCATCTGCACCATACGACCAAATATCTATCTCGCCATGCAAACCGGGACTTAAATAATTATAAGTAAATCCCCAAGGGTCTTTAGGCAAACGGTCTAAATAGCCACCTTGTTTCCAATTCGGTGCTTCAGGACTGCCTTGTGGTTTGCTGACTAAGGCTTCTAAACCTTGATCAGTGTTGGGATAAACATAATTATCTAATTTATAAAGATTTAAAGCCGCCTCAATTGCACGGACATCTTGATTTACTTTAGCCACCCGCGCTTCATCTGGACGGCTCATGATTTTCGGTACAACCAATGCTGCTAATACACCCAATATGACTACAACCACCATCACTTCAATTAATGTAAAACCTTGTTGTCTCATAAAAATCCTTTAAACCAGAGCAAAAATATACAGTAAAACAATACCGAGTGAAGCTAACAATAATGTCGCGCCATAAAATAACAATAGGGTAAATGAAAACATCACTTTCCAATGAGAACCCACTTGAGATTTAAAACGACTGGCATCTAAACTAAACAAATGTTCTGTGGTTTGCATTCGATTTTTAATCGTCCATTCATACAAATTGCGATACAAACGACCTTGGTGCAAAAAATACGCATCCAGTATCCAAAATAAAATAATCGGAATAATCACCAATGGCAAAGCATCAACTTGCGTTCGCGAACTGAAAATAATCGCCACCAGCGTGATTGTCCAGCCTTTGATTAAAAATGAAGTGCTAGACATTCTCTGTGCAACATGTTGAATTAAATCTATTTCCTTGTATAAATCTTTTTTGCGATCGGCATAAATAGCGGATTCAATATCCATAATATCCATAGATTGTTTATCTTGATTCATTGCGTCTTGATCATCGTTATGTTCAATCATTCTGTGTTATCTCTATTTAAATTAAAACTCGACTTCGCATTTTTTTGCTCTTCAATTGTGTCTGGAATGTCTTCAGTAATTAAATGAACGGAATTCATCGACTTGCAAAATATTTTCACGATCCTTGGCTTCACCCACAA
>JAYQWJ020000258.1:0-1645 GCA_035829175.2 Candidatus Albibeggiatoa psychrophila | reverse complement strand
TCAGTTTGGTAGTGTATGTTCAAGAAGCTCTGCTTCGAGAGTACAAGCAAAGATTGAAAGACAAGCAAAGAGCAATATTCTGCAAAGAAATTATTTTATAAATCAAAGACCCAAGCCACCCATACAAACATATTTAGTTTCTAAATAATCATCTATGCCGTATTTTGAACCTTCTCGCCCAATCCCTGATTCTTTCACACCGCCAAATGGTGCAACTTCGGTTGAAATAACCCCTTCATTCACGCCGACCATGCCATATTCCAATGCTTCAGACACGCGCCACACACGCCCTAAATTCTGACTATAAAAATAAGCCGCTAAACCCGCAGGCGTATTATTCGCCAACTCAATCGCCTCTTGCTCAGTATGAAAACGAAATAATGGCGCAACTGGGCCAAAAGTCTCTTCTTGCGCAATTAACATATCAGAGCTGACATTAGTTAAAATCGTCGGCTGAAAAAATGTCCCGCCTAACGCATGTCGTTGACCACCTAACGCCAATGTCGCGCCTTGAGCCAAAGCATCTTTAATTTGATTTTCAACTTTATTAACCGCCGCCTCATTGATTAAAGGCCCTTGCTGCGCATTTTCTTCTAAACCTTGCGCCACTTTAAGTTGTTTCACTTTCGCAATCAATTTTTCACTGAATTTTTCATAAATAGAATCTTGCACTAACAAGCGATTCGCACAAACGCAAGTCTGACCTGTATTACGATATTTTGATGCAATCACGCCTTCAACCGCTTGGTCTAAATCAGCATCATCAAACACAATAAAAGGTGCATTTCCGCCTAATTCTAAAGAGATTTTTTTAACCGTATCCGCGCATTGACGCATCAATAATTTGCCTGTTTGGGTCGAACCCGTAAAGGATAATTTTCTGACCAATGGACTTTGAGTTAAGGTTTTACCAACAACAGCCGCTTGATTTGAAGTCACCACATTAAACACGCCTTGAGGAAAACCCGCTCGTTCAGCCAATTCGGCTAAGGCAAGTGCTGAAAAAGGTGTACTTTCCGCAGGTTTGACAACCACAGGACAACCCACTGCCAATGCAGGCGCACATTTTCGGGTAATCATCGCAATCGGGAAATTCCATGGCGTAATCGCAGCAACAACACCAATCGGCTGTTTTAAAACAATAATTTGTTGATTGGGTTTGAATGCGGGAATCACATCGCCATAAACCCGTTTCGCTTCTTCCGCAAACCATTGGATAAACGACGCGCCATATATCACTTCACCTTTTGATTCTGCTAACGGCTTGCCTTGTTCCAAAGTCATTAAATAAGCCAAATCATCTTGATGCGCTAAAACCAATTCAAACCACCGTTGTAATATTGCAGCCCGTTGTTTAGCCTGTAAATTTTTCCATGGTTGCCAAGCTTGGTGAGCGGCTTCAATCGCTTGTTGAGTTTCAGTTTGACCCATATCGGGTACTGTGCCAAGGGTTTCAGATGTAGCGGGATTTGTGACGGCAAATTGTTGCGTTGCACTACGCCATTCGCCGTTAATATAGGCTTGTTGTCGAAATAATTGGGGGTCAGATAATGTAATCATGATGAAGCTTGGTCTTTTACATTTTGGGTTATTGCAGATAAAAAAGCTTGTTCACGGGCAATTTGTGATTGTTGAAGTTTTTGAT
>JAYQWJ020000257.1:0-9181 GCA_035829175.2 Candidatus Albibeggiatoa psychrophila | reverse complement strand
GTTACCTGTTTTTTTTTAACATCATCAGACGATGGCGTTTTAGAAACTGCTTGAGCAACTGTACGTTCTTCTTGTTGATATTCTTCTTTACCGAATAATTTTTGCCACAAAGCAGCAATACCCATCCAAGCAAGCATTAATAAACCACGCACAATATAAAATGCCATGCTGATAATGCTGCCAAGGGTACTAAACACTTTGCTCAACATTGAACCACTGTCAGAATCATGATGTTGGGTTTTTATGCTATCACTTGCTGGGGTTTCGATAAATGCGTCAGGCGTATTGTTTGTGCCAGATAACAACACGTCTTTCCCAACACTAATACAACCTAATGGAATCACAATCAGGGTTAAGACAGTTGAAACCATCACCCCAAACAATAAGGAAATTGCCATGCCTTGGAAAATAGGATCATATAAAATCACCATACCGCCACCGACTAACGCCCATGCGGTAATAATAATAGGACGCGTCCGCGTTTTACAGGCATTAATCACCGCATCTTCCAATGGTACGCCATTGCGTAATTCAGAAATAGAATAATCGACTAACAAAATCGAGTTACGCACAATAATACCTGCTAGCGCAATCCAACCAATCATCGAAGTGGCAGTGAAAGACGCATCAAGCAACATGTGACCGGGAACAATACCTAGTAAAGTCAATGGAATCGGGGCCATAATGACCAGCGGGACAGTGAAGTTACCAAATAACCATACGACTAGAATGTAAATTAAGACCAATGCGACCGCAAATGCAATCCCCATATCACGGAAGGTTTGATAAGTGACAGTCCATTCTCCAGCCCATTCTAAGCCTGAGCGGGCTGAAGTTGGTGGGCCTAAATATCGCTGACATAGTGGAATAAAGCCCAAGGCATACCAGCAATCAGATTCTGCTAAATTCACCTCATCAGGGGTTTGATAATCTTTTAACATTGCCTCAACTTCTAACATGCCATAAATTGGTGCACCTAGATTATATTCATTATTGCCCAAATATTTACCTACCGAATCACCCACTACATATTCAACAGGTCGTAAATCTTTCTGATAAAGAATAGGGTCTTGCGGTGCGGCAACAAAACGTCCTAATTCCGCTAACGAAACCACTTGACCTTTATTATTCGGAATGGGTAAATCATACAAATGACTTAATTGAGCGCGTACACTTAAAGGCACTTGAATCACAATGTAAGTTGGTTCTAAGCCAAAGCCTTGTTTAATATCACCTAATTTAAATCCGCCTAATGCCATCATTAAGTTTTGATTAATCGTATCAACCGCAATTCCTTTGCGCACGGCTTTTTCAGTCTCCACTTCAAATTTCCAAATCGAATACGCTTCAGCCATGTAATTATCAACATCGTCAATAATTTCAGATTGCTCAAAAAAATCAGTTAACTGATTAGCCACTTTACGGCGCGTGACATCATCAGGTCCATACACTTCTGCTACAACAGCTTGTAATACTGGAGGACCGGGTGGCATTTCTACGATAGTGAATTTTGCAGAACTTTCTTGCTCTTTTAACAAAGCTTGCAATATTTGTCGGGCTTCAGTCGCTAATTGATGGCTGCTACGTTCTCTAAAACCTTTATCGACTAATTGAATTTGAATATCTGCCTGCCAAGGTTTACTACGCAAATAATAATGTCGAACCATGCCGTTAAAATCATAAGGTTGCGATGTTCCAACATAGGTTTGTACCGCAGTGACTTCGGGCACTGTGCGTAATTTTTCAGCCATTTGATACACTAAATTAGCTGTCACGGGTAATGCTGTACCCTCAGGCATATCAACATAAACGTTGTATTCTGGTTTGTTATCCAAAGGCAACATTTTGACTTCAACAGCTGTAGTATAAAACATACTAATAGCAAGAAAAAACATGATGATAAGTGCAGCTAAAAAACCAAATCCAAAAATAGGTTTATTGGCTAAAGTGGGGATAATGCGGCGGTAAAAACGTTCCCATTGTTCATTTTCATGATGTTCCACTTTTTCAGCTTTCAGCAAAGTTTCTATTGATGGACGTACCCGCATCGTAATCCAAGGTACAAAAATAAATGCGGCGACCAGTGAGAATATCATCGCAACTGAACCCAATACTGGAATCGGGGCCATATAAGGACCCATCATGCCTGAAACAAAACCCATCGGTAATAAGGCTGCAACCACGGTAAAAGTCGCTAAAATTGTTGGATTACCGACTTCGCGCACCGCATCAACCGCAGTCGCAGTATCGGTGTTTTCACTGAGTAGCCAACGCCGATAAATATTCTCAACCACCACAATCGCATCATCAACCAGAATCCCGATTGAAAAAATCAGGGCAAATAAGCTCACGCGGTCAATGGTAAAACCTAAAATCCAAGCTGCGAATACCGTAATTAAAATCACCACAGGAATCACAACTGTAACTACAAGTGCGGGTTGATAACCAATATGTCGGAAGAAATATAAAACCAATAAAGTGACCGCACCCGTTGCAATAAACAATTTTAAAATTAAACTATCGACTTTATCTTTGGCACTTTTACCGTAGTTTCGGGTGATTTCGACATGTACATTATCGGGAATCATTGAGCCTTTTAATTGCTCAAGTTGTTCTAAGACTTTATTCGCCACGGTGACACCATTGGTGTTGATTTTCTTAGAAATCGCAATGGTTACAGCCGCTACACCGGGAATTTCTGCTAATGGCACAGCTTCTTTATCATAAGAATGTTTATGAATGATTTTGCCCCACAATTCTTGTAGGAAATTGCCATGATGAATCACTTGCTCATAACCATAAGCAGGGCCTGAAAAATAATTTACAATTTGAGTGGTTTCGCTAGGACCTTTGATGACTTTGGCAATGTCTCGCACATGGATTGCACGATTTTGGAATGTGCCAACAACCAGTTGTTCAACATCATAGGCATTGCGTAAAAATGTGCCTGTGTAAATCGTAAAATGATTGCCGCCTGTTTCGATGTAACCTGCCTTTTGTTCACTGTTAGCGGTTTGAATGGTTTTGGCAATTTGTCCAATGCTTAAGTTATAGCCCGACAATCGTTCAGGCATCACCTCAATTCGCACTTGTTCCTCTCGACCACCCACGACAAAACTTTGTCCCACTGCTTCAATTTGGCTCATATCGTGTACGACATCCAGTGCCAAGGTTCGCAATGCACTGTCGTCTACATCTTCAGACCACAAGGTCAGTGTAACCACAGGAACATCATCTACGCCTTTGGGCTTCACCAGCGGCATTTGTACACCCGGAGGCATTTTGTCGATATTGGATTGCAGCTTATCGTGGACTTTGAACACGGATTTTTCCAGTTCTTCGCCCACGTAAAATTGCACCGTCACCATGCCCTGACCCCGTTCTGCCGCAGAATACACATGCTCAACACCGGGAATTTCACTCATGATTTGCTGTAATGGGTCAATTGCCATACTGGCAACCTGTTGTGAGGACGCGCCTGAATATTGGACAAAAATGTCTATCATCGGCACGGAAATTTGCGGGTCTTCTTGACGTGGGGTCAGCATTAAACCCATCACGCCCATGAAAAACATGGCAATAAATAATAAAGGGGACAGTGGCGAGTGAATAAAACTCTGCGCCATTTGTCCTGCAACGCCTAACGATTGCTGTGTGTTTTGGTCGGCCATAACAGATTTATTCTTATAATGTGTTAGTGATTATTTTTATTAGAAGATTTTGGAGCCCAGCCAGAACTCATGGCAGGTTTAGGGTTTAATTCAACGTTATCTCCAACCGATATGCCACTTAATACACTGACTCGGTTTTGGTCAATATCTCTGCCTAAACGCACTAAGCGTAATTGGCGTTTTTTCTCACCCTCTTTTTCAGTGACCACGTAAACACCCGGTAAACTACCACGCCAGATAATCGCATTACGTGGAATGACAGGGACGTTTTGTGTAGGCACAGTCATATCTTGAATTTCAACTTCTGCATATTGCCCAGGGCCTGTTTGTGTGCCAATCGGTAAGTCAAATTTAACGGTCACGGTATGTAAAACAGGATCGGCCGTAGGAAAAACTTGTGCGACTCGGACTAAAACAGGCACATCAGACACATCTAATTTCGCAGGGACAGTCAAGCCTTTTTTCAAACTTGCAACTAAACGTGCAGGCACATCGACTTGGATTTGTAAATATTCAGTGTCGGCAAATTCAATCAATGGCATTCCCGGTTGTACTGTATCGCCTTCTTCTATCAATTTACGAATAATAACGCCGTTGAAAGGGGCTTTGCTTAAGGCATCACGTAATGACGCATCAATTTGTTCGATTTGAGAACGGGCTTGCATCAAGGAGCTGCGGGCTTGGTCAATTTGTGAACCAAAGCTATGTAAATCGGCTTGACGATCTAAACCTGAGTTGCTGCGACCGACCACATCTGACATTGGTTGAGTAAAATATTGGTCGAACATGAAGGGTAAACCCATCCCACCGGGAGCTGCTTTTTGTGGGGAATCAGGCGACCATAACTCTCTTGAATATTGAACATTAGCATTGCGTAACGAGGCATCTGCTTGGTAAAAGCTGGCTTCAGCAGCACGGCGTTTAGCGCGTAATACAGTATCATCAATTTTCACTAACACGGCATTTTCTACAAACTTATCACCTTCTTCACCTGCTATTTGTTCTACTCGTCCCGGAATTTGTGCCGATAATGTCACTTCTTTATATGGGATAACTGTGCCGCCTAAAGTCACTGTTGTCCCAATAGATAATT
The DNA here is from genome assembly GCA_035829175.2 of Candidatus Albibeggiatoa psychrophila. GTDB lineage: Bacteria > Pseudomonadota > Gammaproteobacteria > Beggiatoales > Beggiatoaceae > Albibeggiatoa > Albibeggiatoa psychrophila. The sequence goes on along the minus strand of JAYQWJ020000257.1, from coordinate 4,417 downwards.
GTTCAACTTCATAAACTTCTGTGGCTTTTACTGAATACGTTATGATTAATATAGATAATAAAGCTGTTTGCAGTAAGTATTTCAGCATTGTTAAGGTCCATTAATTTAAAAAAGTGAGTATGGTGAGTTGGTCTATTCAAAAGGAATTACAGAGAATTGTCTACTAGTTTGATGATTGAATTTTTTTTTGCGACTATAAATAATATTGATTAAGTGGTTATAGAGTTAGGAAATTAAAGTTGGATGCGTACCATATAGTATTCACATCCAACAGGGGTATAAGTTTGATTTTACAGATAAATTATACTGAAACTTTACCCATTACAGAAAAGCTTTTGACAAAAGGACCTGCCATACGAGGGTCTTTAATCATCGCTTTATAATCGCCCGTTTTGAACTTTAATTTACCACCGACATAGGCCATACCCAAACCAGCCATGCCAAGCCCTTTCTCAATCCATTTTTGCCAATTCTCTCTAGTGGCACGCAAATCCCAATTTAGGGGTTGACCATTGTACGCACCAGAGTCGATGACTTTGCCGTTTTCAATGATTAAAATACCCAAGGGATCTGCATCTCCCGTAAAGCCATAACCAATTGTTGAGGTGAAGTTGATTTCTGCCAAAACATCGGATAACTCAGGTTCGCTATTCCATACTTCTTTGTAACTATTCATCCATTCTGCTGAAAATAATTCTGCCATCAGTTCCTCCTAATAAAAAGTGAGTTGGCGGCTTCTTGTCCAGTGAGCATTATGCCAAATATTCCTAAATAAATGCGGGTTTAAAAGACTTTTCCCTAAAACTATCTTTTCTGGTAAGCTGTCAAACTTTGTCATTATTGCATCTTTGCTGACTCTGTATTTCATACAATGCAACAAGGCGCAATAGTAACAATAAGCATACCACAACGTCTAGTGACCATTTTAACAGGTAATTGGATTTCGTATTTATCTTAGATTAATTTTTAACATAAAAACTAAAGGAAATAGTCATTTATGAGTTATATAACGGTTGGAAATGGGCTGGGTTGTACTATCAATTCACATCGACGTGGTTGGGATGGTAGCATCTGCTTAAGTGCGGAAACGTGGAATTGTTCAGCAAAACAGCAATTTCGTGCAGATTATTGTCAGCAAGGCGACCCAAGATGTTATCACATTCATGTATTTGAAGAAGGAAACCCCTATTGTTTAATAGATGATTTAGGCATTGGCTGGTTGCTTGAACCTTATCCAGACGCATTAAATGATCAAGTTTTGTTATTTTGGGGTAAACGCTTTCAAGAGCCACGCGGTATTAATGAAATAGCCACAAGACCTAAAGATTATGTATTCGGTGCTTATCGAGTTAAAAAAGTTTATCCACAAAAAATCAATGAATTTAAAACGCTATGGAAAATTGAACCTTATCCTGATGGTTGGGTACGTTTTCAACAGCCTTATGTATTAACTGTTTATTATAAAAGTATTATCGGTGGTGTTTACTTAAAAGAAGTGAATCGAGTTGCAGTTGAAAATATGTTTGAAAAAGCGGCCGAGCAAGCCAGCAGTCCTAATCCTAATTGGTATTCAGAACAGGATGCTGACCGTTTTGCCTATTTTCATGAGCATTTAGCTGAATGGTTTGAAATTTCTCGTGAGACGGCACAAAATGTTCAAAATAAAATCATTTCTAAATCTCAAACTCGTACCATAACCTCTTCATCGCCAGCCGGTTATACAACGACCCGCAGCCCTTTTGAAGACTTAAGAAATTTAGATGTCAAAAAAGCTCAAAATACCTTAACTGCGCTTAGTCGTCCTAAAAATCCAGAATTGCTACCGCCTACTTTTCCATTGGTTGAGAAAGACTCTATTAAGGAAAAAATTAAAAATGCCTACGGACAGGATATTTTAAATTCAATTACCACTGTATCGTTGACAAAAAATATTTTAATATTAACGGGTAATCCCGGCGTTGGCAAAAGTACCTTAGCGATTGATTTAATGGATGATAATGAGCGCAAGTTGATTGTTTCTGTGGGTTCAACTTGGCGCGGTCGTGAGGATTTATTAGGTTATGTGAATCCTATCAGCAATGAATTTGAGCCGACAGAATTTACCAAATTTTTATGTAAAGCAGAAGCCGCATGGCGTAAAAATGATCGACGCACTTATTTGGTGATTTTTGAGGAATTTAACTTAAGTCAGCCAGAGTATTGGTTTGCTGATATTTTGGTGCGTTCACAATATCCTGATGACCAGGAAAAATTGCGTACTTTAGATTTGGGTGGTAAAGGGGTTCGTGGTATGTCGGGCAATACCAGTAAATTGTTTATTACCCCAGCGATTCGCTTTGTCGCTACGATTAATAATGACCACACGACTTTATCTTTATCGCCACGGGTTTTGGATCGGGCATCAATTGTTGAGTTGAGTTTTGAAGCACGAAATATTTTAGAGCGGGTGCGTTTGTATTTAGAAGAGCCGCAAATTATGGCAGTTGAAGAGCTTGATGCTTTGTTGAAATATAAAGGCGCGATGTTCTCATTACGTGCGGCAGAGTCTTTGAAACGTTGTATTGATTTCTTAGACCAATTGGATTTAAATAATACGTGGGATGCGTTGGATATTGTGTTAGTGCAGCAGGTATTAACTAAAGTGCGTTTAATGGTCGGCGACCCGTCAAATGATAGTTTGATGCAAGGTTTGGAAGATTGGAGTGAAAGTTATGGCAAGCATTTGCGTAAGTGTGCAAGCTTAATCAACTCGTGGTCGGAAGCCTTAAAAGATGGTCGGGATATTATTCAGGCGTAAGATTTACCTTACCCGTATTGCTCTTGCAAATTAAAGTTTGCATTCCTGCTAGCTTAAAAGTTTAAATTGTAGTGAAGTATAATATATACATCTTTTTGGAAAAATTATGTCAACAATCAAAAAAGTCGTATTAGCTTATTCTGGTGGCTTAGACACCTCAGTTATTCTTAAATGGTTACAAAATGAATACGATTGCGAAATCGTCACGTTTACCGCTGATATTGGTCAAGGCGAAGAATTAGAACCCGCACGTAGTAAAGCAGAAGCCCTTGGGGTTAAAGAGATTTTCATCGAAGATTTACGCGAAGAGTTTGTGCGTGATTATGTTTATCCAATGTTCCGCGCCAATACGGTTTATGAAGGCGAATATTTATTAGGGACTTCGATTGCACGTCCGTTGATTGCGAAACACATGATTAAGATTGCCAATAACACGGGTGCTGATGCGATTTCTCATGGCGCGACTGGCAAAGGCAATGACCAAGTGCGGTTTGAATTGGGTGCATATGCGTTACGTCCAGATATTAAGGTGATTGCACCGTGGCGTGAGTGGGATTTGAATTCGCGCGATAAGTTGTTGAAGTATGCTGAAGAGAATGATATTCCGATTGAAATGAAACGTGGTACGAAGTCACCGTATTCAATGGATGCTAATTTATTACATATTTCTTATGAGGGTGATGTTTTAGAAGACCCTTGGGCTGCCCCTGAAGAAGATATGTGGCGTTGGTCGGTATCGCCTGAGAAAGCGCCTGATGACCCGACTATTTTGGAGTTTGAATATAAGCGTGGGGATATTGTTGCGATTAATGGCGAAAGCATGAGTCCTGCACAAGTCTTGGCTTATTTGAATAAAGTCGGTGGTGATAATGGTGTTGGGCGTTTGGATATTGTTGAAAACCGTTATGTGGGTATGAAGTCACGCGGTTGTTATGAAACACCGGGCGGCACAATCATGTTAAGAGCACATCGCGCGATTGAGTCGTTGACGTTGGATCGTGAAGTGGCACATTTGAAAGATGAGTTGATGCCACGTTATGCGTCGTTGGTTTATAACGGTTATTGGTGGAGTCCTGAGCGTGAATTGTTGCAAAAAATGATTGATGAGTCGCAGATTCATGTTAATGGTTTGGTGCGGGTGACGTTGTATAAAGGTAACGTAACGGTCACAGGACGTAAATCGGATACTGATAGTTTGTTTGATAGCAATATCGCAACGTTTGAAGATGATGAAGGGGCTTACGATCAGAAAGATGCAGGCGGCTTTATCAAATTAAATGCGTTACGGATGCGGATTGCAAACAAATTAGGTCGTACATTTTAATTTTTAAAACTATAAGGTTGAGCAGGATATGATGACTTGACCTTTTGTTCAAAAAATCTCTGAATCAGGATTCATAAGATTTAAGAATGAGCAGGATTTAATCTTGGAAATTCTTTAATCCTAAAAATCCAGATTCAGACAATATCTTGTCCATCCTTTAATCCCTTGCATTTTTTTCAACTAAAGTTCATCACCTGCTAACGGTTGCTTCTCTAGTCACATTGAGCAGGCAAATTCTCAAAAAAATCTTTTTACCAAAGAAAACCGTTTTATGATTGTTACAAATTAAAAATAAG
>JAYQWJ020000256.1:0-2496 GCA_035829175.2 Candidatus Albibeggiatoa psychrophila | reverse complement strand
GTTGATACAAAACTACTAATTGCTGCTTTTGCTCAATCAATTGGTCAATTTGCTGCGTTTTGCGGTCGAGATAATTAACAATAGTTGTTTGTTCTTGTTTTGGTGGAAGAGTAATAAGTAATTCTTTAATCTTATCCAAATGCAAATTTGTAACAGATGTTGTTTTGGAGCTTTCAGCTATTTGTTGTGATACAACATTGCTATCAAAAAAATATGAAAAATATTTACTATGCACACGTTCCTTAAATTTGAGAAGGCAAAGGCTAACAAAAGTACTAAATTCCCAATCCCAATCAATTACTTTAGTAATACCAATAGTACCATTTTTAGATAATAAGACATCTCCCTTAGATGGGTTGCATCGCTTTAAAAGCTGTTCATGTTCTGCTCTTGGAATTCTTTTTACATTCGATAAATCAATGTATTGTGTTTGAATATCAGTTACCCTTAAAAAGGGTACTCCTTCATCAGTATATGTAGGTGTAAAGTGAGCACCATCTATAATCTTTGTTGTTTCATACTTTAATTTTGAATAATTCCAATGTGCTGGAATATCCCCAAGCCACTCAATCCCACTATCCTTGTACTGCTCATAACGCGCCATCAATCCAACACCTCTTGTTCTAAAGCCAAACTACTCTGCTCCAACGCCAAAATATCCGCCTTAATCTCATCCAACGAACGCAACGGCTTAAACTCATAAAAATACTTAGTAAAATTAATCTCATACCCCACTTTCGTTTTACCTTCATCAACCCACGCATCAGGCAAATGCGGCTTAACCTCACGTTCAAAATAATCCTCAATCGACTGCGCAACCAATGCCCCGTGCTTATCCTTACGCAAAAACGCAATATTCTCATAATCACGCAACCCCGTATCCGCTTTCACCTTACCCCGACTCTGCACAATCTCGCCATCCTCATCTCTTAACGGCTGCTCCACCGTCACCCGCCAATAAGCAAAAAAATCATTCGGCACAATCTTAACAAACTCACCTTCCTCAAAATCCCCGTACAACCGAGCAACAAGCCCAATCCCCCGTGATACGCCATTTTCTACAATCTGCTTACGCTTACTCCCCAACGACCGTGACATCTTATCCCAAAACCGATTAAGCTCACATTCACCCGCCGCCATCAACGCCTCATCCTTCTGCCCCGTCGCATTAATCAACTGCACCTTACCCTTACGCTGCTTCGATTTATGATTACTCAAAATCCACACATAAGTCGAAATCCCCGTGTTATAAAACAACTGATCAGGCAACGCAATAATCGCCTCCAACCAATCATTCTCAATAATCCACTTCCGTATCTCACTTTCACCACTACCCGCTTGCCCCGTAAACAAAGGCGAACCATTAAACACAATCCCAATCCGACTGCCACCTTGTTCAGGACGTTTCATCTTAGAAATCATGTGCTGCAAAAACAACAACGAACCATCATTAATTCGTGGCAAACCCGCACCAAAACGCCCCGCAAAACCAGAGCTATCACATTCATTCTTAACTACTTTAGAAGCCTTCTTCCAATCAACCCCAAAAGGTGGATTCGACAACATATAACTAAACTTCTCATCCGCTAAACCATCATCAGTAAACGAATTACCAAACTTAATATTGCTCGGATTTTGCCCTTTAATTAACATATCCGACTTACAAATTGCATACGACTCAGGATTAATTTCCTGCCCAAAAACCACCAAACGTGCCGCAGGATTCAACTCACGCAAATACTGCTCGCCCACCGACAACATACCGCCCGTGCCACACGCAGGATCATACAACTCTCTCACAATACCCTTTTTCGTCAAAACCTCTGTATCCTCATTAAACAACACATTCACCATCAACTTGATGACTTCACGCGGTGTAAAATGTTCCCCAGCAGTTTCATTCGACTGCTCAGCAAAACGGCGAATCAAATCCTCAAACACATAACCCATTTGCATCGAATCCATATCCGACAAATCAATATCTGCAAACTTCTTAACCACCTGAAACAAAATATTAGACTTCGGGTCATTCATCCGCTCAATCTGAATATTAAAATTAAAATACTCAATAATTTCTCGCGCCGAAGCGGAATAGCCATTGATATAATTCCCTAAATTCCCTGCAATATGCTCAGGGTCTTCAATCAACTGAGCAAAATCAAACTCACTGTGATTATGAAAATTAAACCCAGCTATCTTATTTAAAGCAATGTCTCGGACTTTTTCAGTCGATTCCTCAAATTTAGGATAGGCAGCTAACACTTTTTGCTTGGTTGGAGCTAACACACAATCCAAACGTCGCAACACCGTCAACGGTAAAATTACTTTGCCGTAATCCGACTGCTTATAATCACCACGCAATAAATCCGCAACTTCCCAAATCAAATTAGCTTTATCTGTAAAATGTGTCATTTAGCTTCCGTAAAACAGTACTAAAAAAATCAAAACAACAGTTTATCAAAATTGTTCATGAACAAGATTAAAAATAAAACCCCT
>JAYQWJ020000255.1:0-28769 GCA_035829175.2 Candidatus Albibeggiatoa psychrophila | reverse complement strand
AAATTGAAGATAAGCCTGCTGGACGCAAAGAGCCTGTTGAGTTAATTGCTGATGAAGATGATGCGATGGACGACGATGAGCCACTAGATTCGTCTGATGATAGTGATGATGCGAATTATAATGATGAAGTGACAGATGAAAAATCTGAGTCAACAAGCTCAGTTCCTTTAACTGAGAGTAAGGCAATACCTGCGCCTGATGCGCCATCAAAGCCTGATGAGCCTGAACCGATGTCTAACTAAAACCAAATCACCAGAGGAAAATTTGATAATGGCAACTGTACGTCTAAATACGACACTTGGTGCAATTACTTTAGAATTAGATCAAGAAAAAGCCCCTATTACTGTTGAAAACTTCTTAAACTACATGAAAAGTGGTTTTTATACAGGAACAATTTTTCACCGTGTTATCAATGGTTTCATGATTCAAGGTGGTGGTTTAACTGCGGATATGACAGATAAACCGACTGAAGCCACAATTAAGAATGAAGCGGATAATGGCTTAAAAAACAAACGTGGAACGGTGGCAATGGCGCGTACTCCTGATCCGCATTCTGCATCGTCACAATTTTTTATTAATGTGAATGACAACGACTTTTTGAATTTTACTGCGCAAACGCCTCAAGGTTGGGGTTATTGTGTGTTTGGTGAAGTTTCCGAAGGTTTTGACATTATTGATAAAATGAAAACTGTGCCAACAACTAATCGCGGTGGTCATCAAGATGTGCCTGTTGACATAATTACAATTGAGTCTGTTGAAGAATTGTAAATTTTTAATAATTCTTAGGAAATAAAATTAAATAATTTACATATTTTAAGGAGTGCAAAACTTGTTTTGCTGGTGCAGAATAAATTCCGCACTCCTGAATTATTAAATTTCTATTCCTTAGGACTGGCAATACTTGCCTTTAAGATTTGTTGCCAGTCCTCAACATTTTGCAAAAATCACATGGATTTCGATGTAAAAACCTTTCTCGCCAACCTCAGCACCAAACCCGGTGTTTATCAAATGTTCGACAGCCATCACACCGTGCTCTATGTCGGCAAAGCAAAAAATCTTAAAAAACGAGTTTCCAGTTATTTCAACGCCTCAGCCAATCATTCGTTAAAAACCAAAACTCTGGTTGAACAAATCGCTAATATTGAAATCACTGTCACCCATACCGAAACCGAAGCCCTCATTTTAGAAAATAATTTTATTAAACAGCATCAACCACGTTATAACATTTTGCTGCGTGATGACAAAAGCTATCCTTATATTTTCCTGTCAAATCATCCATTTCCACGCCTAGGCTATCATCGTGGCGCGAAAAAATCCAAAGGTCGCTATTTTGGACCTTATCCTCATGTCGGTGCAGTACGTGAAAGCTTAGAGCTGTTAAACAAATTATTTCCGATTCGACAATGCAAAGATGTGGAATTTCGTCACCGTTCGCGTCCTTGCCTGCAATACCAAATCAAACGTTGCACCGCGCCTTGTGTCGGCTTAATCGATGAACAAACGTATCAGCAAGATGTTGAACATGCGACTTTATTTTTACAAGGCAAAAGTCAGCAAGTAGTTGAACAACTTATGGCGAAAATGGAACGCGCCGCACAAAATTTAGCATTCGAGCAAGCTACCAAATATCGAGACCAAATTGCCGCATTGCGCAGTATTCAAGAACAACAATATATGACAACAGATGGTGGAAACGTGGATATTATCGCGTGCGTGCATGAGCAAAATATCGGTTGTGTGCAAATGCTCAGCGTGCGTGATGGTCGCCATATTGGCAGTCAAGCCTTTTTCCCAAAACATACGCAAGATAGCAATGAAATAAGTATTTTATCTGCCTTTTTGCCCCAATATTATTTAACAGAACATCGTGATATTCCCGATGAAATTGTTGTAAGCCACAGCCCTGAAGATGCCGACACACTGCTTGCTGCGATGGCTGAACAAGGTCAAAAACACATCAAGCTAAGTACCAATGTGCGCACCACTCGGGCGAAATGGTTAGAAATGGCAGCCGAAAATGCCAAGCAAAGTTTACAACAACGGAAGCCTAGTCAATACCGTGAACGTCTTGCGAATTTATGTTATGTGTTGGGTTTGGAAATCATGCCGCAACGCATGGAATGCTTTGATATTAGCCACTCTCATGGTGAAGCAACCACCGCATCTTGTGTTGTATTTGACCAAGAAGGCGCGGCACATAGTGCTTATCGACGCTTTAATATTGAAGGTGTGCCCAAAGCGGATGATTATGCAGCGATGCAGCAAGCGGTTACACGTCGTTTTGCTAAATTAAAAAATGACAGTATTTTGCCTGATATTTTATTTATTGATGGCGGCAAAGGACAAGTTAACATTGCATATCAAGTGCTTAAGAATTTGAATTTACAGCATAAAATTAAAGTTATTGGCGTTTCAAAAGGTGTGGATAGAAAAGCAGGTTTAGAAAAGTTGGTGTTTGCAGAATCTCATGAACCGATGGTATTGCCGACAGATTCGCCTGCGTTACACTTAATTCTACATATTCGTGATGAATCACATCGCTTTGCATTGGTTGGGCATCAAGGTCGACGCGCTAAAATTAAAACCAGTTCCATTTTGGAACAAATCGAAGGAATTGGCGCAAAACGACGTAAAACATTAATCAAACATTTTGGCGGATTACAAGGTGTTTCTAAGGCTGGCGTGGATGAGCTTGCCAAAGCACAAGGCATCAGTCGCCCATTAGCACAACGTATTTATGATTTTCTGAATAACCATTAATCAATAAAACAAAATATAATCAAAAACTTAAGCTAAAATTTTAAACCGTATAATCTATAATTTCCCCTTCCTCATTCACCAAGCTATGTTACTATGGAGTCCACTGGTGAGTGGTAGGATTTAAAACTGCTAAGGACATTTTCATGAATATAAACAAAGCCTTATTACTTTTTTACTTATTGATGCACAGCCCAGTTTACGCTTTAGATGCACCTGATACATTGGGCTTAAATGATTTATTAGCATTGTCTTTAGAAGATTTATTAAGTATCAATGTAGTGACAATTGCCACGGGCAAACAACAATCTCAAATTGAAGCTCCTGCGATTACGAGTGTCATTACTGCTGCCGATATTGAAGCGATTGGCGCGACGGATTTAGATGAAATTTTGGAAACCGTACCGGGATTACATGTCAGCAATGCGGTCACTTTTAATAATCCTTCTTACGTGATGCGTGGTTTATATTCGACGGATAATCCAGAAATTTTAATGCTTATCAATGGTATTCCTGTTAAACAACTTTATTCAGGTAATCGGGGTAATACTTGGGGTGGAATGCCTGTTAATACGATTTCCCGTATTGAAGTGATTCGCGGTTCTGGTTCAGCGGTTTATGGTGCGGATGCGTTTAGTGGCGTGATTAATATTATTACTAAAACCCAAGCTGAGATTAATGGTACAGAATTCGGAGGCAGAATAGGAAGTTTTGATACGCAAGATGTCTGGGCGTTGCATGGTGGTCAATATTATGGTTTTGATGTCGCGGCGATGCTGGAAATTCATAATACAGATGGTCATAAAGCTATCATTGAGCAAGATTTACAAAGCCAATTGGATAAGCAAAACGCAACAAATATTTCTCAAGCGCCGGGTTCTATGAATAACAAACGACGTAATATTGATGCACGGATTGATGTTGCTAAACAGCGTTGGAGGTTACGTGCGGCTTATCAGGGTCGTGATGAAGTGGGTGTCGGTATCGGTGGCGGCGGTGCTTTGGATACGGTTGGCGCATATCAAAATGAACGCTACAACCTTGATGTAACATATCATAATCCTCAAGTTACCCGCTATTGGGATTTGATGATACAAGCTTATGTCAATGAAAATAAACTCAAACCTGAGCCTTATTTACAAATTGCACCCCCAAACATCGTATCGGAAAATGGTGACATTAGTGAGAATGGTTTCCTCCAAAAGACGAGTAAAAGTGAACGCAGCTCGGGTTTAACTCTAGGCAGTTTTTATTCTGGTTTTGATGAACATTTAGTCAGATTTGGCACAGGTTTTATCTACAGTGATTTATATAAAGCATCACATTTTCAAAATTTTGGCATCAGTCCAACCATAAAAGAATCATTACCCTCAGACGGTGATTTTGTCGATTTATCTGGCACACCCTACGCTTTCATGAATGAAGGTGATAGAAAAAATGTATATTGGTTTGTACAAGATGAATGGAAGCCCTTTGATAAATGGACATTAACCGCTGGTTTGCGCTATGACGATTATTCCGATTTTGGTGAAACATGGAATCCCCGTCTGGCTTTAGTTTGGCAGACAACCGATGCCTTAAGTTTTAAAGCCTTATATGGTGAAGCCTTTCGTGCACCTTCATTTGTTGAATTATATAACACGCTTTCTAGCGGCGGCAATCAGGCTAGTACTGCTGATTTTGTTGAAGTCAATCCTGAAAAAATGCGCAGTTATGAGCTTGGTTTAAGCTACAAATTACATCAAGATATTAGAACTAGCATAAACATCTATCAATTTAAAGTCGTTGATAGTATTGAGTTTGTATCAATTACACCTTTTCTGCAAATTGCACAAAATATGGGACAACGCAAAGGGCGTGGTCTGGAATTAGAGGCTTATTGGAGATTAGCAAAAGATTTAACCTTATTGGGTAATTATGCGCATCAACAGGTTTTAGACGAAAACGAACAATTGTTAGGTGGCGCACCACGTGACCAAGTTTATTTGCGTTCGGATTGGCAATTTTTAAAACATTGGTCTTTAAACACACAATTAAATTGGGTTGGTGAACGAGATAGACGTTATTATGACTCACGCGACCCTTTGGATGCTTATACTTCTATTGATGTCACTGTGCGGCGTAAAGATTGGAAACAGGCTTGGGATTTTGCGTTATCTATCCGTAACTTACTCAATGAAGATCGGCGAGAACCCACATCAGGTTTAATCGATGAAAAAACAGGATTTATTTCAATTCCAAATGATATACCTTTAGCAGAACGTTCAATATATGTAGAAGCGCGTTATCGATATTAAGTTTTGATGAATTCAATTTATGTTTATATAGATGATATTTTTCATAATAATCAATTTCAGAATCGCCCAATGATAAAAAATAGGTCGCCCTGAAACAGTTATAGAATTTATTGGCTCAAACTTATAGCCTGCTTTAAATTTCAAAAATATCCAAAAAAGAACTTCGCCAAACTTTACAAGTCGCATTCATTTTATCGGAAATAGCAGCTTGTAAAAATAGGCTAATTCATTGCTCTATATAACTCATTGAACTCATTGAACTGATTCAAACAATCTGCTTTAAAAATCCTAAACGCTTAGCCCATCACAAAAAAATCCAAAACTAATGTTAATACAGGTTAACTTTAGCCGCAAAACCTATTACAATGTACTACATTCATAAACCTTATGATTGGTAGTGGATAATCGCCAGCAATTGGCACATCCATCTGCAACCTTATCATTATTATGTAGACTTCATCAGCACAGGGTGATAGGCAATGATTATTGAAGCAATGGCATTAAGCGGAATCTTGTTCGCGGGTTATAAAGAATACGAAAAAGATGTTGCTAAAGAGTCTGAGCAAACACCTAATCAAGAAAAAGACGATAATAAACAAGAAGTTCAAGCGAATGAAACAACAGAAGCCAATGAATCGAGTACCGCATCGACCAATCGTTTAAAACGTTTATTTCAAGGTGCAGATGACCAGAATAAAGAAGCTATTGCCGCTCGTGAATCCTTTGAGCGTGAAAACGGACGTGGCATCATGGCATCATCCGCCGCATTAGGTTTAGCAACCGCAGGTGTTTTTATCCCTCCGATCGGTTTAGCCAGTATTCCTTTCCTTGCCTACACGGGGCACAAAGTTTATAAAAATGCGATTAAACAAACCAAAGCAGGCAACATTAGTGTTGATACTTTGGTCGCAATCACGTTAACAGGCTGTTTGCTTGGCGGTTATTTTATCGCTGCCAGTATCGCCATGTTAATGCTACGTTTTTCTGAACGACTTGTGGCGCGTGTGACTCAAGATTCCAAACAAAGTTTAGTCGAAGCCTTTGGTCAACATCCTAATAATGTGTGGGTGATAAAAGACGGGATTGAAGTTAAAACCCCATTTGAAGAATTACTGGTTGGTGATATTGTGGTGGCGCACGCAGGTGAAATGATTCCAGCCGATGGTGTTGTCACAGAAGGTTTAGCGACCATTGACCAACATATTTTAACGGGTGAGGCGAAACCTGTTGATAAAGAAGAAGGCGATACGGTATTTGGTTCAACTGTTGTATTGTCTGGCAAAGTCTATATCAAAGTTGAAAAAGCGGGTGATGAAGCCACTGTTTCCAAAATTATCAATGTGTTAAACGATACGATTGACTTTAAATCAACCACCCAATTACGCGCCGATTCCTTATCTAAACACTTAGTAAAACCGATATTGCTTGCGGGCAGTGTGGCATTGCCTTTAGTGGGTTTTAGTGGTGCATTGGCGGTGATTAACTCCCATCCGAAAAACAAAATGATGGTGCTTGCGCCGATTAGTATTTTAAATTATCTCAATATTGCCACTGAGCATGGAATTTTAATTAAAGATGGGCGTTCGCTGGAATTGCTTAACAAAGTCGATACGATTGTATTTGATAAAACGGGAACATTGACCGAAGAACAACCACATGTCGGCAACATCCATATTTGTAATGAATTCAATGAAGATGAAGTGCTTAAATATGCGGCGGCGGCTGAATATAAACAAAATCATCCTCTGGCTTTAGCGATTATTGAAGAAGCTCAAACCCGTAAAATTGACATACCGACAACCGAAGATAGTGAGTATAAACTGGGCTTTGGTTTAGTGGTGCATGTGGATGGAAAAACCATACATGTGGGTAGCGACCGTTTTATGAACGTGGAAAACATTGCCATTCCGCAGCATATCCAAGACAAGCAAAAGCAATCTAATGAGTTGGGTTACAGTATTGTAATGATTGCTATCGATAGACAATTAGTCGGTGGAATCGAGCTTGTGCCAACGGTACGCGCTGAAGCAAGACAAGTGATTGAGCAACTCAAAGAACGTGGCAATATTCACACTTCTTACATTATTTCAGGTGATAATGAAGCGCCAACCCGCAAACTTGCTGAGGATTTAGGCATCGATTTTTACTTTGCGGAAACCTTGCCAGAGCAGAAAGCCGAGTTAATTGAAAAATTACAATCTGAAGGGCATTTTATCTGTTATATCGGTGATGGCATTAATGATTCGATTGCCTTGAAAAAAGCCCAAGTATCAATTTCACTCAGTGGTGCATCAACGGTCGCAACCGATACCGCACAGATTATTTTGATGGATAGCGGCTTAAGCCATTTGCCTTATTTGTTTGAATTAGCAAAAGAATTTAACAGTAACATGAATACCAGTTTTGCATTTATGGTGATTCCTGCCATTTTAAGTGTCAGTGGTGCATTTTTACTCGGTTTTGGGGTTGCGCAATCGATTTTATTGAATGTTGCAGGTTTAAGTTTGGGTATGGGGAATGCGATGCGTCCTTATGTGACGCGTAAAATTGAAAAACATTTAGCCGAGAAAAATTATTTTAAACTTAAGACCAATAAGTCTGATGATGTGGAAGATGCAGAAATCATTGAAGAAATTACGGTGAAAACCTAAACATATTTAACTAGTTACTACGCTCTGCGTAGTAATTCAGCTTTGACGCTCTGCGTCATCATGAGATGATAAACCATTTTAGTATTAGCAGCAATTTGACGCGGAGCGTCTGGACTGCATTCCAACGGAGACCGTTGGAACGAGAAATAGTTTTAATTTTTAGTCATGATATAAAGCGTCTTGGCAAGATTCTAGCGGCGACCGTTGGAATAAGAACAATATGAGCACCTCGTTATGCAGATATTATTTAGGAATAAAAACTTAACCATTCTCACTATAGCAGTCTTAGTTTGGGCTGCATGGCTTGCATTGCTCGGTATTGAGCCTGCGTTCAATTACGTTGCTGAAAATTGGCAAATTACGATTACCATGATTTTTGGGTCGATGATTGCGGGTGGTACAAGCATTGGTGGTGGCGCAGTGGCATTTCCCATCTTTACCAAATTACTGCATATTGCACCTTATGATGCAAAAGTTTTTTCTCTAGCAATTCAAAGTGTTGGGATGGGTGCTGCTACATTAGCAATTATTTTAACCCGAATTAAAGTTGAATGGCGGGTGATTTTATGGGGCAGTTTTGGTGGATTTTTGGGCGTATGGTTTGGCTTAGACGCACTCGCCTCATTATTACCGCCGCCAGCAATTAAAATGTCATTCACTATGATGTTAACCAGCTTTGCGATCATGTTGTTTATTCTCAATCGCACAGGTTTACCTCATCGTCATGAAACCATGCCTGTTTGGAGTTGGCACGAAAAAACCGTGATTTTCTTTGCGGGCTTGCTCGGTGGAATTATGAGTGGTTTAGTCGGTAATGGGATTGATATTTTTGTGTTTGCAACGATGGTGCTGTTATTTCGGATGTGTGAAAAAGTCTCCACGCCAACTTCTGTAATCTTAATGACATTCAATGCGATGGCAGGTTTTGCACTACAAGTTTTTGTTATCAATGATTTTACCCCTCCTGCTATGCACTATTGGTATGCCGCGATTCCTGTGGTGGTGGTTGGTGCGCCATTGGGGGCGATGTTTTGTAGTAAATTATCGCGTGAAACGATTGCCAATATGTTGATTGCACTTATTTTTATTGAATTCATTAGCTCGTTGATTTTAATCCAATTCAATGCTTTAGTCATTTACAGTAGTTTGAGTATTTTTGCGTTGTTTTCCATACTGAATTACTGGATGTATCGAACACGTACTTATGAAAAATTACCCTTAGCGATCAATAGTTAAGATCATTCTAATCATCATTTATAGAAAAGTTGCTTTGACGCTCAATATTATCGTATTTTTAAACGACAATAATCTATTATCAATGAACAACTAACAGCCAAACACACCAAAAAAGGGGAAGTTATCATGCACGTTTGCGTTATCGGTGGTGGTGCATCAGGGCTAGCAGCAGCCAAGCATCTACGTGAAGAAGCAGTCGAGGTCGATATTTTAGAAAAAAGAGACGGTTTCGGTGGTTTGTGGTATTTTGATGAAAAAATGTCGACTGTAACCGACAGTACAACCGCGAGCACCTCTAAGACTTTTCTACAATTTTCTGATTTTCCAATGGATAAAGAGATCGATTATTTTCCTCATCACACTGTTTATCTGAAATATTTGAATAAATACGTTGAAAAAAACAATCTTCTCCCTTTGATTAAATACAGCCATGAAGTCAAATTATTAAAACGTATTGAAGGCGATAAATGGGAAGTGACTGCACAATGTGGCGATGAAACCAGTACCACGGTTTATGATGGTATTATTGTTTGCTCTGGTTTACACCATGTGCCGATGATTCCAGATGTGAAAAGTGCTGGCGAATTCAAAGGCGATATTGTTCACTCCTCATTCTTACCCAAAGACCCTAATTACTTAAAAGACAAAAATGTGGTTGTGGTCGGCAGTGGCGAAAGTGGTGCGGATTTAGTGCATGAATTGGCTAACAAATCGAAAAATGTATATATGTCGTTGCGTAAAGGTGCAATTATCACCATGAGTAAAGCGGCACAATCATTACCTGCTGATCATGGCTCGTATCGTGCTAAGGTGTGGTTGCCACGGATTTATTTACATGATTTACATCACTGTTGCATTATGACGGTGCGTGACCAATATTCAGCTTTCAGAATGTTTTACACTATTGCTAGCGTGATTCCACTGATTTTGTTATTGCCTTTTTATCCAAAAACCGTGGGTAAAGAATTATTATTTATCCTTCGTGGCTTGTTTAATCCGAAAAACTGGATTGCCTTATTTCAAAAACCGCAACGTCATGGTGAACCATCAGGGGTTGAGTTAGCCAAAGCTTGTGAAGAATTGTGTGCAGAAGCACCGAAATCAGATGCTGAAAAAGAAGAACGGTTCTGGAAATTACGTGAGATTTTTGCATGGCATTCTGGTGGTTTGCATAACAATCAACCTTTTACCAAAAGTCCTTGGTTTTTTAACGATGTGATAGACAAAACGGTTAAAATCGTTCCTAATATTAAAAATTACCTTGGTGATAAAACCATTGAATTTGATGATGGTTCGCAGCGTGAAGTTGACATCGTGGTGTTATGTACGGGCTTTAAGAGTCATTTACCCTTTTTACAAGAACATGATTTAGACGGTCGTGATTTGTACAAAAATGTATTTATGCCACAACAAGCAAATATTGCGTTTATGGGCTTTGCCAGACCAAATATTGGTGCAGCACCGCCTGTGACTGAAATGCAAGCGCGTTGGATTACGGGTATTTTTACAGGTCGTTTAACATTGCCTAGTGCGGCTGAAATGCAAAAAGTGGTTGAAGCTGATGCAGAAGTCTATACTATGAGCCGTAAACAACATGCTAAACGTTTGACTTCATTGATTGATTATCATGCGTACATGGAAGAACTTGCGGGCAACGTGGGTTGTCGTCCACAATTTTCTAAAGTCATGTTTAAACCTAAGTTGTTGTATATTTACTTGTTTGCGCCATTGGCTTCGTTCCAATACCGTTTACATGGTTATGGTGCAAATCCTGAAGCGGCACAAATCGCAATGGATAGATTGCCCAATGTTGTCCCTTTCCGTGTGGTGCAAGGCATTATTTTGTATTTTGTGATGAAACCCTTCTTCTATTTATTAGGCGGTTTAGGTATTAAGAAATTCCGTCCGATTATTTAAAACGACGCAGCGCGTCTCGATTGCATTCCCACGCAGTGCGTGGGAACGAGTGCGTTTTAATCTTATAGGCTAGTTACTCCCATGCAAACAACTCCCACTTTTCAAAGACCTAAACGTCCTTGGCAAGCCAATCTGTTAAATTGGGCTGGCCGTGTGTTACCTTTAGATAAATTATCCAATTCAGACTTAAATGCACAAACCCTCATACGCCAAGCCGAACAAATCACCGGTTTATCTGATTGGGGTGGTGATGAATTTCGTGAGCCATTACAACGTTTTTTACAAGCTTTAGAATCTGATGCCAGCCTCAATTTAGTTGGACGACGTTTTTTTCAGCAAGATACTTTGCGCTTATTAAGCAATCGTTTGAAATTGGAACATGAATTTAAAAAGCATCCTGAAATTTTAGATGTCCCTGTTAATAAGCCTTTGTTTGTTGTTGGTATGTTTCGTAGCGGCACGACGTTTTTACACAATATGTTGGCGCAAGACCCTAATTGTCGTTGGCTGCATTTAGCCGAAGCCTTGTTACCGACTCCTGCTCCTGAAAAAGACCATTGGTTAACTGATCCACGTTTAGTCACCGCGTCAAAATTGATTAATGACCAAAATGCTTTGTCGCCTAATTTCGCCGTAGCGCATCACATCAGTGCCAATAAACCTGCCGAATGTAGCCGTTTATTTGAACATAGCATGATTGGACATTTGTTTGATTTTAGAGCCAATGTCACCAGTTATTCCAAATGGGTGCAGCAGCAAGATATTACGCACGCTTATGAATATTATCGCAAACAATTGCAGTATTTAAGTTGGAAATGGCCGAACTCACATTGGGTGTTTAAAGCCCCCGCGCATATTTATCATTTGGATTTATTGTTAAAAGTATTTCCTGATGCCAGCGTGGTGTATATCCATCGTGACCCTGTAAAAGTATTGCCTTCATGTTGTAGCGTGTCGGGATTGGCGCGAATTCGTTTTTCTGATGAAATGGTGGACGCAAATGAGATTGGTGATTATTGGTTAGATGTGTTGTCAGGCGCGGTGCATCATGCGATGGATGTGCGTAAGGATTTGGATTCAAAACGGATTTTAGATATTCAATATATGGATTTCATGCAAAACCCGCCCGAAACGATTGAGAATATTTATCGCTATTTCAACTATGATTTTACTGAAGCGATGGAAAAGCGTTTACAAGCATGGATGAATGAAAACCCACAGCATAAATTAGGCGTGCATCGTTATACTTTAGAACAATTTGGCTTATCCATTGATAAGATTGAAGATGCTTTTGGGCGTTATTATTCCCATTCAGGTGTGATTAAGGAACGCTAAGTTATATTTGTTTTTTCGTGGGAGTGGCAAGGTGAAAAATCCCAAATAATTTAGGAGTGCAAAACTTGTTGTGTCTAGGCATGATAAATATTGCACTCCAATCCTGCGAGCTTAACTTAATAACCTATTAAAAGTTTACGTTGTAGCAGTGTAAAATATGGCCTTTTGCTATGAATAACAGAGCATTGGATTTCCTCAAAACTGCCAACGAAGATTTAACCAATAAGAACGCCCTGCTTGTGGAATTAATGAATTTTGATAACCTAAAGAACGTTGACTAAAATCATCACCTGCACTGGCAGCTTCTGCACCGGGGTGAAAATACTGTTCATCCAAGGCATTTAAAACTTTTAATGTGAGCGTAAAAGGCGCGTATTCATAACTCAAAGCGGTATTTAAAGTAAAATAATTATCAATCACACGTTTGCCACGTAATGGATTGCGTAAATAAGGTTCACGTTCACCGACGTAATTAACGCGTACATTCCAATTCCAATATGAACTCAATGGTAAATTAATCCCTGCATTCCATTTATGTGGCGCAATATCTCCTAACTCAGCATCACCAATAAGCCATGCACTTTCGTCATGATTGTAATAAACCGAACTTGTGGAATGGGTATAGGTATAGTTAAAATATACATCAATATCATCCGCATCCAAAAAATTACTAAACGAACTTTGTAAACGATATTCTAAACCGTAAATATCACGTTGCCCCGCATTTTCAGCTTCTTCTTTGATGACATCGCTATAATGAGATTTATAAATTGACAGCTCGTGAAATATATTTTCCCATTGATGTAAAATCACGCCTTCTAAATTTTGTACACGCTCTGGTTTTAAGTCTTCATTGGCTTGACGACCACTCCAACCTCCCCATAATTGCAACGGTGCAGGTTCTTGAAACGCATGTCCATACAATAACTTAAAAGTCCATTCACTATTGTGTTTATAAATTGCTGAAATACGTGGATTAACAACTTGCCCATAAATTGAGTTTTTATCATAACGAACACCTAAATTAAATCGTAAAGGCTCAGCATCTATAATCGCTTGTACATAACCCCCAATATCACGAGTATGGGCTAAATTGGATTCAAGCATGTCTCGATACGGTGGCGGTGGCGGCGTATAACTGGGGTCGGTGCTGTGCCCAATGCCACTACCCGATTCAGCACTAGAACTGACCGATGATTCCCAATAACCCGGTACGTCATAGGATTTTGTCAATTCTTTACGTTGATATTTCAAACCTGATGAGAGCAAAAGATTGTCACTAAATCGGTATTCAAAATCTTGTTTAAATAACCAACTGTAATTAATTGAATTCCACTGGGTTAAACTGATAAAAGAATCGAGATTGCCATCAGGTTCAGCTTCTCCCCAATAGCCATAATGACGGCTGGTTTGGTGTGATATAAAGCTTTTAGATTTCAAACTATCGGTTAAATCAGTTTTGTATTCTGCATAATATTGTGCATTGAATTTATTCCAAAAAAGATTATTTTGAGTGCGGTCAGACGCATAGTAACCACCATAAGCTTCTTTAGTTCGCCAATTAATTAAGCCTAATTTCAAGCCTTTATAAGTCATATTTGCCATGACACCATAATCATTTGTCGGGTCATAATAATGCCCAAGTTGTTGCCCTTCATGCTCAAAATCTAAAATGCCACCCCAAGTGGTTCGATTTGCATATTTCTCATTGGAGGTAAAACCCCAGCGGTCACTTAAATCTTCTTCATTACTTTTAAATAATTTGGCCGCAATAGAAAAAGATAAATCATCCAACGGTTTGCCTTGGATATTAATATCCAAGCCTTTTGATTTGAAACTACCGACTAAGGTATTGATTTCACCTACATACTCGCCGACTTCTAAATCAGAGCCATCATGCGTAATGACATTGATGACACCTAAAAACGCATTCGGCCCATATACCGCGCTGGCAGGTCCATATAAAATTTCGATATGTTTAATATTTGATAAAGGATATTGACGAGAAAGTGCACCTTCATGTGACCACAATAAATTATCTACCACGCCATTAAACATCAATAAGGTACGGCTCATAAAAGGTAGACGATAACCGCGTTGATAGCTGTTTGAATACATTGGACCATTGGTAATCATGACATCAAATCCCGGCACATCTTGCAGCACTTCGACTAAGTTATGATAACCCCGTTGCGCAATTTGTTCGGTAGTGATAATGACCATGCTGGCAGGCGCATCAATAAGACTTTCTTCCGTACCTGATGCGGTCTCAACCGTGATGTTAAGTAATGATGCGAGGTCTAAACCTTGTAGGTCTTTAATAGAAAGGTTTTTAGCCGATAAATTTGAACACAGACAGCTAATAGCTAACATGATAATAAAAGAATAATTATTCATTAAGCAATACTCTAAGAGTTCTGAGGTAAAAAGTAGTCCAATGAGAAAGTTTAATTAACAATGCTGTATATGGTTTAGTCCTGCAAAATCATAGTAATTCAATGAAAATGGCACAGCTATTAATAATTAAATATCAATTTCTTAGGTTGATTTTTGGTTTTAGTGTGTCACTTAAGTAGTATTAAGAGTACTCTTGAATTCATAATCAAATGCCTCACTAAAAAAGGTATTTAAGCAATATAAATGCTAAATAATTCTACGCTATTTTGTAAATAAAACATTTGAATATTGCAATAAAAGTTTTGTTTGCTGCAATTTTTACAGGAAAAATGTCTTGCTACATTTACACAATAAGACTTTTTTGAGGATTAATAGATAGAATTAAACGAGACTTCTTCACCTAAACTATAGGGCAATCGCATTAAAATATAGGGTGATTTTTAATTTATGATGGAGTCAAAAAGTTAAGAGTATCGCGCCTTATAGTCACGCAAAGCAATATTTTTAAAAACATATTATTAGCCACATCCTGTTTCGATATAACTAATAATATCAGTTATCTGCAATTAATTTGAAAACCGCACTTTCGTTGTATTCAAAGATGAAATAGGGATAGCATCCACAATTGCACCCGTTTTTCTATCTACTGCCGCAAGATGTTCATTTGCACTACAAGTCATGGACAAATAAATATAATCTTTTGTTTTTTCACCATGTTTTTTTAGGAATTTTTGCCAAACAGGATAATACTTACTCTTTTCAGCAATCACCTTGGTTAAATCTAATTCTTCGTATAACATCGAAGCCAAACTTTGTTCGCCAATCATTTCAAATTTATCGCCAAAAACATAAGGCGGAAATGATAAATTACCCGCAGATACTTCGGTTAAACGTTTATCCCATGCCTGTTGTGCCTCCAAATTGTTTGGCATTGTTAAATAAGCTTGCGGCACTAAAAAATCATCACGTTTAAATTGTTCTGGCTCTGCATTGGCCGCTTTGACATTATTTGCAGATAAACACACAAACATACCATCATAATAAACAGTCAATTTAGGACGTTCCGTAAATAATAACGCTGTAGCACTGGTCAAGGCAAAAATTTGCACAATTAAAATCACTGCAATATCAAACTTCAGCCCCGGTTTGCCCGGTTTAAACAAAATCAACATCATGACAGGACCTAATACCGCATCTACGCCTATCATCATCGACAAAGGTTGCCAAATACTATTGGTGCTGGCATAAAAATCAGGATACCAAAGCCATAATGCGATTGCGGTAACTGCAAACACGACACTAAGACTTGTTATCAAATGCGTAGTAAATGCTTGAATTCTTGTCATTTTTAAATACTCCAAAGTATTTGTCAAAAATACAAACTTAAAGATACAACAAGTAAAAATAAGGTCAAAACCTTGTATATCAAGATTGCGGCTCTATATCAAATTACTGGATTTTTGAAATTTAGAACAACCACTAAAGGAGCATAGTTGCCTAATGTTTGACAAAATAGAAGATTTAATTGAGAGAGGTTTGTTTGCCAGTCGCTGGTTGATTGCCCCATTATATATAGGATTGATGGGCGCACTCATTCTTTTGCTAATTAAATTTGTGCAAAAATTTCACATGATTACTCAGACCTTCCTCACCATGAAAAGCACCGATGTCATGTTAGGCATTTTGGGTTTGGTGGATATTGTGCTCATTGCCAATTTACTACTGATTATTATTTTTAGTGGTTATGAAAACTTTGTATCAAAAATAGACTTTGTAAAAGATCATGTGGACAAACCTGATTGGATGGGAAAAGTTGATTATGCTGCGCTAAAAATCAAAGTGATTGGTTCAATCGTTGCTGTTTCATCCATTGAACTTCTCAAGTTATTTATTAATGTCCAAAATGGTAAATTGCAATCAGGCGAAATTACTTTAGAAGAAGTATACGCACTCGTCACTATTCACCTGGTATTTGTATTTTCAGGAGTCTTTTTTGCTGTGATGGAGCGCATTATGCACCCCGCGCATTTAATACACCATGATGAAGGCGGCAAAACCAAAAATGAGCATTAAATGTTGCAGCATTCAGTTGTTATTAAACAATTAGGTTTAGTGCCGTATTTGCCAATTTACGATGCAATGCGGGATTTTACTTTGCAACGCGATGAACAAGCAATTGATGAACTTTGGGTTTTACAGCATCCACCCGTTTATACGATGGGGTTGGCTGCGAAACCTGAACATCTGTTGAATACAGGGCAGATTCCAGTCGAAAATATAGATCGCGGCGGACAAGTTACTTATCATGGAACGGGTCAACTGGTGATTTATGTCCTGATGAATGTGAAACGTAAACACTGGGGAGTGCGCCAATTAGTTCAGCAATTAGAACAAGCGGTAATTGATTATTTAGCCACGGAAAAGATCATTGCTCAACGTCGAGATAAGGCCCCCGGTGTTTATGTGAATCAGAAGAAAATAGCCGCTCTTGGTTTACGCATTAAACGTGGCTGTAGTTATCATGGTTTAAGTTTGAATGTAGATATGGATTTATCGCCATTTCAAGGTATTAACCCTTGTGGTTACGAAGGCTTAGAAGTAACGCAATTGAAAGATTTGGGTGTTACTGCCAGTTTTCAGCAAGTCAGTGACAATTTTGTCAATCATCTCGTGCAAGCTTTAGACTATACGCAAATTCAATCGCATTTTTGAATCGAAATAGGTTAAAATGATCGAAAAGTTAACATAGGATAAAAAATGCACCGTACATTTATTGTTTCCAGTCTTGCATTCATGACTTTCTTAGCTCTTGTGATTGGCTATTTTTTTATTTTACCCGTCTTGCAGCCTACAGAATCCCATGGCATTAACGGCATGTTGCCAAAACCGCAAATCATAGCGCCTTTTGAATTAACCCGTCATGATAACCAGCCTTTTGATATTGACACGTTTAAGGGTAAATGGACTATGTTATTTTTTGGTTATACTCATTGCCCTGATATTTGTCCGATGGCTCTTAGTATTTTGCGCGGGGTGAAATTAGGCTTAGATGAGCAATATCCACAACAAACTGAGAATACGCAATTTATTTTTGTTTCTGTTGATGGCAAACGTGATACGCCAGCGCAATTAAGTCAATATATTACCTTTTTTCATCCTGAATTTATTGGCGCGACAGGTGATGCAACCCAAGTAAATACCTTAACTCGTCAACTCAACATTGTGTATATGGCACTGCCAGAACAAGACAATGGAAACTATATTATCAATCATTCATCAAGTATTTTATTAGTGAGTCCTGACGCTCAACTTATTGGGCGTTTTTCCACACCACATGATATTGCTGATATTATTCAGCGTTACATCCAAATGCGCCAATTTATCGAGGAGGATAATCGTGCATAATTTATTAAAAACATTGTTGTTAACCGTGGGTTTGTTCAGTATTCAATCATTACATGCAGAGGACGTGCTCAGCGTTGATGATGCTTGGGTGCGAGCCGTTCCGCCTTCGTCAACAGTGACTGCTGCGTATATGAAGATTCTCAATTCATCCGATGTCGCAATTGATTTAATCGGCGGCTCAACAGAAGCGTTTAAAACGCTGGAATTACATCAAACTGTTTTTGAAGATAAAATGGCAAAAATGGTTAAACAAGACAAAATCACCATTCCAGCTCAAGGTATGACTGAATTAAAACCGGGGGATTATCATATTATGTTGATTGATCGCCAAGTGGAATTAAAAGCAGGCGATAGCGTTGAATTAACTTTGCAATTTAGTGACGAAACAAGTCAAACTTTGAATATTGAAGTAAAACAAGCAGAAATGCCCATGATGCACCATCATAAACATTAACAAATATCAAATTGAAGGCGGGTGTTTTGAAAAATCCATATTGTGAAATAGTCTAAATATGGGAAAACCTAGCCTTCTTTCTGATGCTACATCAACCATAAAACAAGTTATTCTTACTTTTTCCTGCAATACGCTCCCAGCAATAAAATCCTATCATTTGTAACAATTCACAGAAATAATACCAAGCACATCAAGAAAAGATTATTTTGAATAAACAACAATCATTGCTAAACTAAGAAAATGAAACAACATCTCAGCAAGAACAATGCTCTTTAGCTGATGGCAACAAAATCAATCCATTTGGCGTAGGTGTTTTTATTGTGGCAATACTGACTTATGATAAATTGTCTATTTTAATGTGCATAAGAATTTCAATATTTTAAACGTTAACGCTATTTTTAAATCTTGGAAATATTTTGAATCAGCAGAACCCACAAGCAGATAAACCCAAAACCCTAAAACAACGCTGGCGACAAGTTCGAACCGATGTATTGCGCTGGTCAGCTTGGATTGTACTATGTGTGATTGCATTTACAACAACATGGCTTTCACAACGTAATAATGCAACAGATACAAATACTAAAACTCAAATTGAAGCCAAAGTGCCCGATTATACATTGAAAAATTTCACCACTTTTAGCATGACTCCGCAAGGTCAGATTGACAGCCAATTACAAGCGCAGAGTATGCAACATTATCCCGAAGCAAATACTAAACTATCCGCCCCAATTATGTTATTTTATAAGCAACAACAACCTAATTGGCATGTGCAAGCTGAAGAGGGTGAAATTACCCCCGATAATGAAAATATCTTATTGCAGGGTGATACTACATTTTGGCGTGAGGCAACGGCTAAACAACTGCCAATGACAATCTTATCTAAAAATGTGCATTTTCATAAACCCAGCCAATTTGCTGAAAGTAGTGAACCTAGCATTATTCATAATAACTATACTGAAACCAAGAGTATTGGCATGAAAGCCTATTTGCAAACCGAACAAGTTGAACTGTTTTCTCGTGTTAGGGGGCATTATGAAGTTAAATAAAGCAATTTTTTGGATAGTCTTATTTATAGCAAATCCAGCCTTGGCATTATCAAGCGACCGTGACCAAGCGATTAGTATCGAAGCTGACGAAGCCATGATTGATGATATAAAAGGGATCGCAATTTATAAAGGTAACGTGATTGTAACTCAGGGTTCAATTCGTATTGTTTCAGAAAAATTCACCCTGCACTATACCAATGGGCAAACTTTAGAAAAAGCAGTTGCAAAAGGTAGTCCTGTTCAATTCAAACAAACCCCTGATGGTAAAAAGCCAGATATTCATGCCAAAGCGTACATAATGGAGTATTATGCGCATAAAGATATGCTACACTTAACTCAAGAAGCAATGGTGTGGCAGGGAGAAGATAAGTTCCTTGGTGAGCATATTAGCTATGATACCAAACGCGGTATTATCCGAGCTGATAAGGGTAAAAGTAAAAAAGGTCGTGTTTCAGTGACTATTCAGCCCAAGAAATAGAGAATATATCAAGACTGGCACTATTTTTATATAAAGGACTGCCAGCCCTAGACAACAGAGTACAGGGAATGACAACACTCGTTGCAAAAAATCTTGCCAAACAATACAAGTCGCGCCCTGTGGTGCGTGATGTTAGCTTACAAGTGTCTAGTGGTGAAATTGTAGGATTATTAGGACCTAATGGTGCGGGTAAGACCACCAGCTTTTACATGATAGTCGGCTTAATTCCCTGTGACGAGGGACAAATCATCCTAAATGGACAAGACCTCACTTTTTATCCCATGCACAAACGCGCTCAAATGGGCTTAGGCTATTTACCACAAGAAACATCGGTATTTCAAAAACTAAGTGTTCGAGATAATATTTGGGCAATTTTAGAATTACAGCCCCATTTAGATAAAAAACAACGTCGACAACGCTTAGATGAGTTATTAGAAGAACTGCATATCACGCATATTAAAGATCGACTGGGAATGCAATTATCAGGCGGTGAAAAACGTCGGGTGGAAATTGCCAGAGCATTGGCAGCAGAACCCAGCTTTATTTTACTAGACGAACCATTTGCAGGTATTGATCCAATTTCTGTTTCTGATATTCAACGTATTATCGGACACTTATGTAAACTTGGCATTGGTGTTTTAATCACAGACCATAATGTACGCGAAACTTTAGATATTTGTCATCGTGCTTATATTGTGAGCGATGGAACACTGATTGCGGAAGGTACACCTGAAAATATTTTGCACAACCATCATGTCAGAGAAGTTTATTTAGGACATCAGTTTACTTTGTAATAAGTTGTAATAGGACTGGCAGTGCTTGCATTATTTTAATAAGTACATACTCTATTATTAAAGACTGCTAATCCAATAAAAATGTTCAAAAAAACCTTCTAAAAAGTTGTGTTCGTTAAATAAAGATGAAAAAATGAAGCTATGAAACAAAGTTTACAACTGCGTCTAGGTCAACAAATTACAATGACTCCCCAATTGCAGCAAGCGATCCGTCTGTTGCAATTATCTACACTTGAGCTACAACTCGAAATTCAGCAAGCCCTTGAATCCAATATTATGTTAGAAGTGGCTGAAGAAGAGGAGTTTGAGTTAAATAGCGAGCCGAAAGAACAGCTTAATGGTGAAGAGTATGATGCCAGTCAAGAATATGAAGACGTACCAAATATGCCTGAAGTCAGTGAGCAAATTGAAGCGCAAACCGACATTCCTACTGAATTAGCCGTAGACAGTGGATGGGAAGACATTTATGAAAATACCTATAGCCAACAAGATATAAGCAGCAACAATAGTAGTAATAATAGTTCTGACATTAATGGTAAAGAATTGGCTTTACAACAAGGTAGTGCGCCTGAAACGCTACAAGACTATCTTATATGGCAACTCGATTTAACCCCATTCAGTGATATAGACCGCGTTATTGCCCTAGCCATTATTGACTCTATTAACGAAGACGGCTATTTAAGAACTTCCACACCAAATATCTGTGTATTACAAGAAATCTGTGACAGCATTAATCAAGCAATTGAACAAGAAGAACAGACTTATATTAAAGAACAAATTGACTTAGATGAAGTAAAAGCGGTTTTACATCGTGTACAATATTTTGACCCAGTTGGGATTGGCGCACGCGATTTACAAGAATGTTTATTATTACAATTAAAAGCCCTTAGCAAAGACATACCATTACGTGAAGAAGCCTTACGCGTTGTTGGCAATCATTTGGACTTATTAGGCACACATGACTATAATCAACTGTTGCGCAAAACCAAATTAGAGCGTACAGTATTACAGCAAGTGATTGACTTAATTCAATCTTTAGAGCCGCGACCCGGTAGAAAAATCGAAGCACATCGTCCTAATTATGTTATTCCTGACGTATTTGTGAAAAAAATCAAGGGTGAATGGATAGTGGATTTAAACCCTGATATTGCACCCAAATTGCGTGTTAATGAACAATACGCAGGTTTGATTGTTCGTGCAGATAAATCAGAAGAAACCAGCAATTTAAAAAATCATTTACAAGAAGCCCGCTGGTTTATTAAAAGCTTACGCAGTCGGCATGACACGCTACTTAAAGTGGCACGTTGTATTGTTCAACGTCAGGCAGGCTTTTTAGAATATGGTGAGGAAGCCATGCGACCTCTGATTCTGCATGATATTGCAACAGAATTGGACATGCACGAATCAACGATTTCGCGGGTAACGACCCAGAAGTACATTCATACCCCTCGTGGGATTTTTGAATTGAAATATTTCTTCTCTAGTCATGTTAGTACAGAAAGCGGCGGTGAATGTTCATCAACTGCAATCCGTGCTCTGATTAAGAAGTTAATCGCGGCAGAAAATGCTGCAAAACCCCTGAGCGATAATAAGATCGCCAAAATCCTCTCCGAACGGGGGATAAAGGTAGCTCGACGCACTGTTGCGAAATACCGTGAAGCGATGGTGATACCACCGTCTAACGAACGCAAACGTTTAGCTTAAGATAACTAGTAACAGGGAGTGATGAGATGCAATTAAATCTCAGCGGACACCACATTGATATTACACCTGCATTACGTTCTTACGTGGCGGATAAAATGGACAGATTGGAACGTCATTTTGACCATGTTACCAACGTTCACGTCGTTCTTAGTGTAGAAAAACTCCGTCAGAAAGCCGAGGCCACAGTTCATGTGAGTGGTGCAAATCTGTTTGCTAATGCTGAAAATGAAGACATGTATGCCGCCATTGACGCATTAACTGACAAACTTGACCGTCAAATTAAAAAACACAAAGAAAAAGTCAAAGATCATCACCAAGCTGATGGTCGTGCTATGAATCATGCTCCTGAAGTAACTGTGAAATAGCTGGCGTTTCTGAGTAGGAATCAGTTTTTATCAACATTTATAGACTCGTTACGTTCTTTTATCGAAGAATATCCGCTAATAAAAAGCATCGTTTTTCAGTACAATTTTTAAATTATGCTTTGGAATTGGAAATAAGTTTATGAGATGTTATTAAATTAAATTCCTTATTAGGTTGCCCCCTTACCCAAGGGGGTTAGATAGCAGCTATTGAAAACTTACTCATACTTATCTATACTTAGTTATTATGAATAAGTTATTAAGCATTTCAGAAGCAGCTAAAATGTTAGGTGTATCAGAATTCCTAACTTAGGATGGGTGCGGTTGAGAGAACCATTAAGATTTAACTTTGAAACACAGAATATTTAAATGTGAATGCGGTCATACTCAAGACCGTGACTTGAATGCGGCTATCAATTTAGCCCATTATGCGGTGAGTTACACCGTCTAAGCCTTTGGAGAGGAAGGCTCTGGCTTTTGCAATATGCTTTAAGCGAAACCGTCCTCTGTGAATTAGGAATTCAACACTAAATCGATAAATAGTTATCTATGGATAGGTTTAGATAAGTTTGAAATAACGGTTTTTACTTTTTAAACTTAAGTCATTCGAGTGACAAATGCAGATTGTAGACATTCTATCGCCTGAACGTATTTTATGTCATGTACAAGCAACCAGTAAAAAGCGCGTTTTAGAATATTTTAGTAAGCTGCTTGCAACTGAAATGCACGACATTAGCAATCGGGAAATTTATGATAACTTATTGACCCGAGAGCGTTTAGGTAGTACCAGTATCGGACGCGGTGTTGCGATTCCACACGCCAGAGTCAGTCAATGTAACGTGACACTAGGTGCTTTTTTGCAATTAGAAACAGGTGTTGACTATGAAGCCATAGACCATCAGCCCGTTGATTTATTATTTGCTTTATTAGTGCCCGAAGAGTGTACCCAAGAACATTTGGATTTACTGGCAACTTTAGCGGAAATGTTTAGTGATGCCAATTTTCGGCAACAATTGCGTGAAATTGAAGATTGTGATGATAAATTTCATCTGTTAACCCAATGGCAAACATTGAATAATTAATATGTTGCAGCAAATCAGCGTTGATGAATTATATAAAAACTATGTAGATAGCCTCGCATTACATTGGATTGCTGGGCAATTAGGTGGTAGGCGACTGATTCATTTACAAAGTGATTACAAGCTCGCCAACATTGGTTATTTAAATCCGATTCACCCGCATCAAATTCAAATTGTTGGGATTTATGAGTTTGCATACTTGGATGCCCTGAGCACTGAGGAACGTAAAAATACATTAGGCCGATTGTTTGAAAGTCAAAATTTGGCATGTATGATTGTGATTGACATGTCTGAAGTCCCGCGCCATCTCAGCGATTATGCTAATTTATTTAATATCCCCTTGTTTATTTCGCAAATTTCTGGCGAACATGTCATTAATCATTTACATACTGCATTTGCCCGTATGGTTGCACCAAAAATGACTTTGCATGGTGTGCTTATGGATGTATTGGGCATGGGTGTGTTGATTATGGGGCAAAGTGGTACGGGTAAAAGTGAGTTGGCTTTGGAGCTTGTCAGTCGTGGACATCGTTTGATTGCAGATGATGCGCCCGAATTTTCCCGTATTGCGCCGCAGATTTTAAGTGGAACTTCGCCATTTCCTGAAATGAATGCGTTTTTAGAAGTACGCGGTTTAGGGATTTTGAATGTACAAGCTTTGTATGGTGATAGCGCGATTAAGAAGGATAAATTTTTGCGTTTGATTGTCCATTTACAACACATGACACCTGAACGTATGGAGTCGATTGACCGTCTACAAGGTGATTTTCAAATGCGTAATATTTTGGAAGTCAGCATTCCAGAAATTTTCTTGCCTGTTGCACCGGGGCGTAATTTAGCGGTTTTATTGGAAACAGCCGTGAGAAATCATAGCCTTAAAATCAGTGGTTATAATGCGGCGGATGATTTTTGTACCCGACAACATAGCCTTATGGAAATGGATGATGATTGAGATGGATATTCAACCATTTAACCAACGTTCCGCAGTTAACGAAATTGTTAGGATTAACAGCCGCAAATCCAATTCAAACTAAAAAACTATTAATTGATTCAAGACGTTCTGCTGTGCCAACATCAACCCATGTTCCCACAAAAGACTCACCTGTCACTTGCTGCATACTCATGGCTTTAATCAATAACGGCGCAAGTCCAAACACCGCTTCATCAATCGCTAAACCAAACAAATCAGGATGATAAACCCCAATGCCGCTAAAAGTTAATTTTGGCTCAGGATGTCGGCTAACAATGCCATTTTGCAAATGAAAATCACCTGTTGGATGATGCGCAGGATTCGGCACTAAAACCAAATGTGCTAATGCTTCTAATTGCTTATTCAAAGCTTGAAAAGGAAAATTCGTCCAAACATCACTATTAACAACTAAAAACGGTTCTGAACCCAATAAAGGCAAAGCATTCACAATCCCGCCAGCCGTCCCTAAAATCTTTGGCTCAGCAGAATAAACAATATTTGCACCATAATCCGCGCCATCACCGAGTTTTTGCACAATCTGTTCACCCAAATAAGCATGATTAATCACAATCTCAGTAAAGCCCGCACTCACTAATTTTTCCAATTGGTGCTCAATTAAACTTTTGCCTGCGATGGGTAATAATGGTTTAGGCATCGTATCGGTCAAAGGACGCATTCGTTCACCACGTCCTGCGGCTAATAACATTGCTTTCATAAGAGAAATTACTTTTTAGGAGAGAAACTAGCGATTTTACTAAAAAAGTGCATCGCTAGTCTTATTCAATTCAACAGCAGACAAATTAACCTTTCTTATCGTTTGTAATCATCGCATAAGCAGAGTGATTATGAATTGACTCAAAGTTTTCAGATTCAATAACATAAGAAGCGACACGCTGATCTGTATTCAATTTAGCCGCCACGTCACGAACCATATCTTCTACAAACTTAGGATTTTCATACGCATGTTCTGTCACATGTTTCTCATCAGGACGTTTTAATAAACCATAAAGTTGCGAAGACGCTTCCGACTCAACCATATCAATTAAATCTTCAATCCATAAAAAGCCGTTGGTTTTCGCATTCACCGTCACATGAGAACGCTGATTATGTGCGCCATAGCGTGAAATTTCTTTCGAGCAAGGGCATAAACTCGTCACAGGCACAACCACTTTGACTGAAATTACAGGCGGTTCATTTTCCGTTACATCGCCAATAAAAGTAACTTCATAATCCAATAAACTTTTGACTTCCGACTTCGGCGCTGTTTTGCGCACAAAATAAGTAAATGTCATTTCGATATGACCAGACTGAGCTTCAAGCCGTTTAATCATTTCCTTAAGCATGGTTTTAAATGATTCTACGGTAATTTCATACTCATGCTCGTTTAATATTTCCACAAAACGCGACATGTGAGTGCCTTTAAAGTTGTGCGGCAAATTCACATACATATTAAAATTAGCAATCGTATATTGTTCACGCCCAGAACGGTCGCTGACACATACAGGGTGTTTAATGTCTTTAATACCCACTTTATCAATCGCGATATGGCGGGTATCTATCGTATTTTGTACGTCTGGAATAGAAGCTGAATCTTGACTCATAGTTAAATCCTCAGTATTTCATGCAACAATGCACGAATAAAAATTATCCCTGTAGTGAAAGCAACCATCCTTGGCTGCCCTAAATAAAACCGAATTCCCTGTGGGCTTATTTTCACCAGTTACAGAGTTTAATATTAATGTATGTGCAATAGTGCAAAAAGCCAGCCTTAAATCACTAAGCAATCATGACATCATCAATAGGTTCATGAATTTGAGGGGATTGTAATGAATCTAAACGCTGTTGTACCGAATGAATAATGCCATCAGCATCTAAGCCATATTGTTTGAGTAACGCATCCTGAGAACCGTGTTCAATAAAATGATCGGGTAAACCAAGATGCAACACAGGAATTGTACTTGCAATTGAGTGTAAATATTCACTGACACCGCTACCTGCGCCGCCTGCAATCACACCTTCTTCAATCGTCACTAACAGATCATGATTTTGTATAAGTTGTTGAATTAATTCCGTATCCAATGGCTTAACAAAACGCATATTCACCACTGTCGCATCAATCTGTTCACCCGCTTCCATCGCAACATGGAACAATGTACCAAATGCAAGCAATGCTACTTTCTGACCTTGGCGACACAACTCAGCTTTACCTATTGGCAAAGCAATTAACTCTTCATCCATTTCAATACCAAGCCCACAACCGCGCGGATAACGAATCGCACTTGCACCACCATCATACATAAAACCTGTTGTAAGCATTTGTCGGCATTCATTTTCATCACAAGGGGTCATAATCATGATGTTTGGAATACAACGCATATAAGCCAAATCAAACGCACCTATATGAGTTGGCCCGTCAGCACCAACAATCCCAGAACGGTCAATCGCAAACACAATCGGTAATTTTTGCAAAGCGACATCATGCACCAATTGGTCATAACCACGTTGTAAAAAGGTCGAATAAATCGCCACCACAGGTTTTAAGCCTTCACACGCCATGCCCGCTGCCAAAGTCACTGCATGTTGTTCTGCAATTCCAACATCAACGTAACGCTCTGGAAATTGTTCAGAAAATGCCACCAAGCCAGAACCTTCACGCATTGCAGGCGTAATTCCCACTAAACGTTTATCTTGTTCTGCCATGTCGCATAACCATTGTCCAAATACTTGGGTATAAGTCTTTGCTGCCACAACTTTGGGCTTCATTTTACCCGTGATTTTATCGAATGCAGACACGCCATGATAAGTGCAAGGATTTTCTTCAGCGACCGTAAAACCTTTACCTTTGGTGGTAATGACGTGTAAAAATTGAGGGCCTTTTAAATTACGCATATTACGCAATGTGGTCAATAACGTCGGCAAATCATGCCCATCAATCGGCCCAATATAATTAAAGCCTAACTCTTCAAACAACATTCCCGGCGCGACCATACCCTTAACATGTTCTTCAGTTCGTTTGGCAAATTCACGCACAGGAGGCACATGACTGAGTACCGATTTACTGCCTTCACGTACTGATTTATATAATTTACTGGTCAGGATTTTGGCGAAATAATTTGATAAACCACCGACATTAGGCGAAATAGACATGTCATTGTCGTTTAAAATCACTAATAAATTGACATCTTCTAGCGAACCCGAATGATTTAAGGCTTCAAATGCCATACCTGCGGTCATTGCACCATCGCCGATAATAGCAACCGCATTCCGTTCAATGCCTTGCTGTTTAGAGGCCATCGCCATGCCTAAAGCGGCACTAATTGAAGTACTCGAATGCCCTACGCCAAAAGTATCATATTCACTCTCCGACCGTTTTGGAAAGCCAGAAAGACCCGAGTGCTGCCGTAACGAGTGCATTTCTTCACGTCGACCCGTTAAAATTTTATGCGGATAACATTGATGTCCAACATCCCAGACTAAGCGGTCATGAGGCGTATTAAAGATATAATGCAAAGCCACAGTAAGCTCAACAATGCCCAAATTTGAAGCAAGATGACCACCTGTTTGACTAAGAGACTCAAGCAAAAAATGACGCAGTTCTTCTGCCAGTTGCGGAAGTTCTGATTCTGGAAGTTCTTTTAGTTGTTCAGGTGTGTTAATTTTTGTTAGAAGGGGGAATGTAGGTTTCATTTACACTTTACACATCCGCAGGATTAATAAATATTTTAAGTCTATCATAAATTAAGCCTTATGGCAGAGCTGTTTAGATTTTCGCGCCAAGCAGTAATTTTAGCGTTATTGAATAAAGAAACTTGAGATGTAAATCAACAAATCAATGGTTCAGACACTTTTTTAAAGCATATAATAAAATCAACAACTTACGAAAGAAT
>JAYQWJ020000254.1:0-5528 GCA_035829175.2 Candidatus Albibeggiatoa psychrophila | reverse complement strand
AAGCAAAACCTGCAGCTTCTCCTGAAGAAACACCGTTAATTGAACAAAAAGATCAATATTTTGATTTGGAAGAAGCCGTTGGTAACTACATGAGTTTGTGGTCAAAACAAGATATCAGAGCCATGTACAAACTTGAAAACTGGGAAGGCGGTGAAGAACTGGATGAAATTAGTTATATCCAAGAGTTTAAAAAAGACTTGGAAATCTATGACTGGAGAGTTTCACTTGTACAACAAGAAGGTGGTGGTGTACATAAGGTATTGATTGTTATCAAACATAATCCACCTAAACATGTGCGAGCTTTTGTTGCTAAAGGCATCAAATTAAGCTCTACACTATCTCAATGGTGGAAAAAAGATGGTGATAAATATGCTCACTTGTACAATGTTGAACAACAACGTTTGGGTACAGATACGTTTTTTCCAAAAGAGCTAGCTAATCATAAACCTTCAACACCTGAAGAGCTGAAAGAGTCAGTTGACGAAGAAGAACATTCACATTAATATAAATGGACTGGTACTTCCCACCAGTAAGGAACTACCAGTCCTAACTACTATGCCTATTCAACAATTCATCCCACAAAATCAAACTTATTCCCTCACAATATTAAACCAGATTCTACAAAAGACGCTTAATTATCTGGTCTTTCAACCGCAGAACTCATTAAACTTTGATGATTATGCACTCACGCCATTATTTGCAACAAGTCCACAACAACAAACTGATCAGCCAATACAAGTCGCCATCCCTTTGTTACGAGATAAAAAAATTCAATGGACATTGATAGTCGATGAAAATATAGATAATTTTGCAATCCGCATTGCAACAGGTGCAAGAGTCAATCATTGTCAATTAATCTTAACTATTTCGAATAAATCTAATCAAATTATTTCTCAAAATCAAATAGATGGTGAACAATTAGAAGATAATAGCTGGGTTCAATGCAAACTCACAAAAAATCTTGCAAAAGGACAATATCTCTGTCAAATCCATTCACCCGATGCAGACAATCAAAATAATGTTTTATTTCTATGGTTAACTACAAAAAATAGTTTAGATGCACAAAATGTCATTTTAACTCAACACCATGACTTAGAACCTATTGTTTCATTAGATAAAAAAAATAAAAAATCAATTCAACAATTCTATCCTTTATTAAAGTCAAACATACTGCAATGGACATGGCATCAATCCCATTTTCAGCCAATAGAAAAATTATATTTCAAGCTTGGTACAGGTGGCAGACAAAATCAATGTCAATTACAGCTAAAAATTTTCACCCTTAACTGGCAATACATTACGCAATCTATTATCACTGCTCAAAAAGTTGAAGATGGAGAATGGACAATATTTTCATTACAAAACCCATTACCTGAAAATACAACTTATATTTTACAACTAAGCTCATCTGATGCTGCAACAAATGATGCTATTTTTGTTTATTTACAAAATGTTGGATTAGAAAACTATCAATTTAAACCTATTATTGAAGATAGAAAAATTCAAGAAAAAGATATAATGACTTTGTTTTTAATAATACCCACTTTTATTTATAACTTATATCATGTAGAAAACTGCTTAAATCATATTACACAACAAACAACATCAAAATGGCAACTTACTGTTTTGGTAGATAAAAATACTCATGATTTAGCTTTATTACAATCTTATCAACAATCATATCCACAACAAATAAATATCATTCAAGTCGATTTTAAAAATGCAATAACCTATTGTTTAAACGAAATTATTCATGATATGAGTGATAGTTTATGCTGCTTTTTAAATATTAATCATATTTTAGAGCCTAATGCATTAGAAATCATATTATCTGAATTTGAACAAAATCCACAAACCCAACTTATTTATAGCGATCATGATGCTATCACGCCAACAGAAAATTTAGTACAACCCTGTTTTAAAGCGGCTATTCCAATACCTGAAAATAACGCATTATATTTTTATCGTTCCCATATTTTACAAAATCTACAGCAGGAATATGAATTAATTATTTGGGAATCTATAGCTGAAAATTTAAAAAATTGGCTACAAAACTATCAAACAGTTTATTTGCCGCTCATCTTACAAAATACCTATCAAAATCATATCGAACAACAATTAGATGCTATCAATGCACAACTGATTCAACAGCATAAAGCTCAACATATTACAAAAATACTTTATCATCAATATCCAAGCTATCCGTTACAAAATATTTTTTTCGCGCCTGAAATACAAACTGAAGTTTATACGCCTAATTTAAAAATAAGTATTATCATTCCAAACAAAGATTTAGCACAGGATTTAAAACGCTGTATTGATAGTATTATTCACAATACTAGTTATTCTAATTGGGAAATTATTATTGTAGATAATGGTAGTCAACAAGCTGAAACTTTTGAACTTT
Organism: Candidatus Albibeggiatoa psychrophila; assembly: GCA_035829175.2. Classification (GTDB taxonomy): domain Bacteria; phylum Pseudomonadota; class Gammaproteobacteria; order Beggiatoales; family Beggiatoaceae; genus Albibeggiatoa; species Albibeggiatoa psychrophila. The sequence continues at coordinate 3,121 of JAYQWJ020000254.1, read as the reverse complement.
ATCAATATTATCAACAAAAATCACAAGCAAGGTTTAAACAGATTAACTGTAATATTCCGTTTAATTTTTCAAAATTAGTTAATATTGGTGTAGAGCAAGCAACTGGTGAAATTATTCTTTTATTAAATAATGATACGGAAGTATTAAAATCACAAAACTGGTTAGAAAAAATGCTGGGGTTTACTCAACAGAAAAATATTGCTTGTGTAGGTTGTAAACTAATTTATCCTCAAGACCATACAATTCAACACGCAGGTATTATTTGCGGTATTGGTGGCATTGCTAATCATGGTCATAAACATCAACCGATGTATAGTCAAGGTCATTGTAATCGTCTGAGTTTGCCTAATTATTATTCTGCAATTACAGGAGCTTGCTTGATGGTGAGCAAATATTTATGGCAACAAGTCAATGGATTTGATGAAAAATTAGCAGTTGCATTTAATGACGTAGACTTTTGCTTAAAACTACAACAATTAGGTTATCAACATATTGTTTTGCCAGATGTTTATTTATATCATTATGAATCCAAATCACGCGGTTTAGAAACCACTCCAGAACAACAACAACGCCTAGCTCAAGAAACTCAAATCATGAAACAACGCTGGGGCGAACTGCTTGATAATGATCCATATTACAATCCCCATTTAACTAAAAAATCTGAAGACTTTAGCTTAAGTGAAAACTCTACTTATTATACAAAATCATAATGCTTATAAACTGATTCTAAGCTATACTTTCGCTCGCTCAAAAATTAAAAAAACTTATGCACCGTTCCGATTTCCATTTTGACTTACCCGAATCCCTTATCGCCCAATTTCCAAGTAAATCACGAACTGCCAGTCGTTTACTGCATTTAGACTCGGCAACCAATCAAATTCAAGATTTGCAATTCACTGATTTCACTAGTTTATTAAAATCCAACGATTTGCTCGTGTTTAACGATACCCGCGTGATGCCAGCCCGCTTGTATGCGCATAAAGCGTCGGGTGGTAAGGTTGAAATTTTGATTGAGCGATTATTAGATGATAAACGAGTATTAGCCCAAATCCGTGCCAGTAAAAGCCCTAAACCTGATACAAAATTATTGTTAGAAGATGGTACACGCTTGACGGTTATGCAGCGGGTTGAGCAATTTTTTGAGCTGCAATTTAATACTGAGCAAGATATTCAAGATATTTTACAGCAAGTTGGACACATTCCATTGCCACCATATATTAAGCGTGATGATGGGGAGCAGGATTTAAATCGCTATCAAACTGTGTATGCTAAAAATATAGGCGCGGTTGCTGCACCCACAGCAGGTTTACATTTTGACGAGAATATTTTGCAACAGATTGAACAAAAAGGTATTCAAACGGCTTTTGTGACCTTGCATGTTGGCGCGGGGACATTTTCACCTGTGCGCGTAGATGATATTGCACAACATAAAATGCACGCTGAATGGCTCACGGTCTCTGAGTCAGTTTGCCAGCAAATTAAACAGACTCGGCAAAAAGGTGGACGTGTAATTGCAATTGGCACAACCAGTGTGAGAGCATTGGAGTCGGCAGCATATAATGGGGAAATTCAAGCATTTACGGGCGATACGCGAATTTTTATCACACCGGGTTATCAATTTAAAGTGGTTGATGCCTTGTTAACTAACTTCCATTTGCCAGAATCTACATTGTTAATGTTAGTCAGTGCTTTTGCAGGATATGAACACGTTTTAAGCGCATATCGTCATGCCGTGGCGCAACAATATCGTTTTTTCAGTTATGGAGATGCAATGTTTTTGCAAAGATTGAAAAATGCGGATTAAGACGTAATTATAGAATGGTGGGCCTGGTAGGACTTGAACCTACGACCTGCCGATTATGAGTCGGATGCTCTAACCAACTGAGCTACAGGCCCATTGAAACTTCAAGGGCTAAGAATCTTAGCATGTGAGAGGAGATTATTCAAGTATGCGTATCTGGATTTATTGTATATTGATGTGTATCGCGCCAAATAGTAATGCTGCAAACTGGTTTCAAAACCATGAACAACAAGCAGAACAGGCATTTCAGCAACAAAATTATCAGCAAGCCGCTGAGCTTTTTGACGATGCGTATCGGCGCGGAGTTGCTTTGTATAAAGATGAACGTTTTGCAGAAGCCGCCCAAGCCTTTGAACAAGTTGAGCGTGATAATGTCAAAGCAGATGCCTTGTATAATTTAGGTAATGCCCATTTTCAGCAACAACAATATGATGCCGCGATTTCTGCTTATAAACAAAGTCTGAAACAAAATCCTGATAATGAGGATGCTCGACATAATTTAGCAACTGCTGAACAAATGAAACAAGAAAATCAACAAAATTCAGATGGCGAAAAAAACGAGGATAATCAACAATCTTCTGAAAATGAGCAGCAACAAGGTGAGCAATCTGATTCATCTCAACAGCAACAAGAAAATCAATCAGAACAGGAATCACAACAAGCCGATCAAGACAATAAACAATCGTCAGAACAAGAGCAACAAGCTAATGAGTCTGAACAAACAGGTGAGCAAGATGAATCTGAACAAACTCAAGCTGCTGAAAATGAAGCACAATCTGATAAGGAAAATCCAAATGATACCGCTCAGGCAGCTCAACAAAGTGAAGAGGATGCTGAGTCAAATCCTGAAAATCAAGCCAATGCCCTTGCGGAGTTAAAACAACAGGAATTAGATAATATGGCAGATTTTTGGTTAAATCGTTTAGAAAACAATCCTCAGCAATTATTACGCAATCAGTTTTATTTAGATTCACAGCATTCAGAGCTAGAACAGCAGCAACGTACTTGGTAAAAGAATAAAAAGGATTGGAGTTTATTCAAAAAGATTAAATCTGCCAATCCTACTGTTATTATTCTGTTTCAAATAAGGTTTGTGTCACATCATCTTGATTTAAACGAAATGATATTTTAGGTTGAGACGCACCAGAATCACCATAAGATTGTGCAAAATAATGCGTGATCCCTAGTTCTTCCGAATCCGCATAAAATGCCAGAAATGTTTCACCAAGCTCTGGATTTAACAAACCCCCGATATTGATTTTCCCAGAAATATTTTCAGCTAATAATGAAAGACCAAGGTAAGTACTAGGGTCAGTCGAT
>JAYQWJ020000253.1:0-3698 GCA_035829175.2 Candidatus Albibeggiatoa psychrophila | reverse complement strand
TGACTGTATTTTCATATAGAAATTTTTTTGAGCACACATTCAAGATAAAGCAAAATCAACGGCTGCTTGAGCATGAAGTTCTGTTGTATCAAACACTGGAATAGATACATCTTGCTGTTGAATAAGTAAACCAATTTCAGTGCAACCTAAAATCACACCTTCTGCTCCTTTTTGTATTAAATCATTAATAATATTGATATATTTTTGTTTGGATACAGGGTTGATTTGACTTTGACTCTGCACCAATTCAGTTTCAATAATATGATGTATGAAATTTCTATCTTGTAATTCAGGTACGATGACTTCTAAGCCATATTCATTAACCAATTTAGAAATATAAAAATCTTTTTCCATCGTTGGCTTTGTACCAAGTAATGCAATCTTTTTTAGTTTTTGCCTTTTTATTTCCGTGGCTGTAGCGTCTGCAATATGAAGTAATTTTGTTTGACAGTGTTTAGTAATCGCGCCAGCTATACTATGGGCAGTATTAGAACAAATTAATATAATGTCTACACTATTGGTATTTTCTAAAATTTTTGCAGCATCTAAAATGATTCGCTCAGCTTTATCCCAATTATCTTGCCAAGCAAATCCAGTATTTTCTAATATCTCATTGCAATCTAAAGAATACATGATAATTTTAGCTGAAAAGTGCTTACCTTGTGATCTTTCATAAACACCCTGATTGATAATGCGGTAATATCTCTCAGTAGAAACCCAACTTAAACCACCAATAAGCCCTATTGTTTTCATTGAAGTCACCTTTTTGGATGATGTATTAATTTAGAGACTGCCAATCTATAAAAAATCAGCAGCCCCAACCAAAATTATATCACCGCTTCAACTGCTTTCACCACATTTTCAACCATAAATACGCATGGCTAAATGATGTTTCTAAATCCTAAATAACTTATCATTTTGGGATAACGACAATACTTCAAATTCATTTATATCTATATTGGACGGAAGTTTGTCACGCAAAACAGGTAGTACATATTGACAATTAACTTTGCTTACAACTTCTGTGAATAAATTAGTTATTTGATTGGCATGTACATTTTCAATTTGGTCTTGTAGTACAAAATGTAAGCACGGTATGTCTTGAGCATCAGCAAATCTAATATAAGCTAAATCAAAAGATGCCATTTGACTTTTTTTACTACCAGTGCCTAGATTACCCTCAATATTTGAAATAATAAATTTATATATTCCATCTGAATTATCTGCGCTTAATATAGAATGGATACCATCTAATTTATTAGAAATATCAGAAAAATAGCTATTAAATTCTTCTATTCTTTTTTGTATTAAAACATCTTTAGAATCAAGTTTGCCGTTTATTTCTTTTAATTTATTGCTAATCCTTTTCAGGTTTTTATTTGAGGTTTTCCATTGCTTTTTCTGTTCTTCAAAACGTCCTTTTTGTTCATGAAAATGATTTAATTCAGTAATAATTCCTTGCAAATCTTCAATAGCACCTGCTTTTTTTAAAGATTCCGATAATTCTTTTTCTCTATCTAAAAGTGCATTCAATTCACTGGCTTTTTGTGCAATTTCTTGCTCTAAGCTAGGTAATTCTTCTGTAATAAATTGAATCTTTTTTTGGATAACTTCATTGTGAAAAGTTAAAGTATCTTCAAAGGTTTTTTGAATGTCTGGAATAAATGATTTAGCTTTCTCATACATTCTTTTGATTTGTGAAACATCAATATTAGCAAGATTTTTCTCTAAATCAGCTTTACTTTCAAGAATAAGCTCTTTCCGTAAACGCAAACGGGGCAAATCGCTTGATAACATATTCAGCTGATATTTCGTTTCATCAAGCTTTTCAAGTTGTTGCTCATATTGTTCATTTAAATTAAAGTTTTCTTTCTTTTTGGTAAGCTTTTCAATTTCTTTATCTATAATAACCAAAGATTGGTTAATTTGAGATAAGTTACTTTCCTGTCTTAACCTTGTTTGAAGTTTTTCTTCAAGGTTTTTTTTTCGCACAAGTTGATCTTTTGATAAATTAACATCAACTCCAAACCAAAACAAATGAAGTGCTTCGTAAGTAGCATCGGTTATTACGTTTTGAGCTAATACTTGTATTGTATTAACCAGTTTATTTTTCTCATCCCTGATGTTTTTAGAAATTAATTGTCTAAATGAAGGTTTTTCAGAATTTGTTTTAAAAATAAGGCGATTCAAAGTTCTTGGAAAATCATCATTACTATATTTTTCTCCATTAATAGTTTGAATTTTTTGTTTGTAACCTAAAAAATTTCTGCTGATAATAATATCAGGTTGCTCACAGCTAATATCTTTAGTAAGAGTTAGTGTAATAACAATATTATTCTCTTTTAAAAAAGATTTTATAGTTTCATTTGCTTTTTTAGATTTTTTAAATTCAGGGTCTGTATAAATATTTTCTCCCTTTCCACCAAGACAAAAGTCAATTAGGCGCAAAACAGTTGTTTTACCAACACCATTGCCAGACGCAGTTTTTTTATTCAAATTTGTTTCATCCACGATCAAGTTTATCCCCTTATGAAAAGGAATTTCTCGAATCAAATGTTCACCATTATGTATGGATAAACTTTTCAGAAACATTTTACAATCTTGCCTTGTTGTAATTCTTCAATTGAACCAATGAGATAAAGCCAATCAAGTGTTAAAATAAACAAATTAATAGAAATATCTTCCGAGGCATTTAGCTCTTGAAATACATCAAAAAAATCGACTACTTTATTTTTCTCAATAGATAATATTTCAATGGTTTTTGCACCAAGATAATACACATCTCTTTTGGGGTTTATATCTCTATTAACTATCATTTTTTGGAGGCTCTTCTAATATTTTACAGCGCATAAAAGCATCTATCATTATTAAGCGAATTGCAAAGATAATGTCCTCATCCCAATAATCGGATTCTTCCATCTTTGTATATAATTTTTCATATACACCATCAATAATATTATCAGAATTTTCTCTAATTACATCAAGCTCATTTTGAGAATCTAAAACATAGCTTCCTTTGACTTCGGTGTAAATCATTTTAATATTTCTAAGAAGGCTCTCTTTTTTAATAGAACCCTGAAGCTCAAGCTCATCATATAACGAGTTAATTTTATGGTGATATACTTTATATTCTTGGATTACCACAACATTTCGTTTAATAGCATTGTGAGTAATTTTTAATTTAGGGTCAAAAACAGTTAAATTATCTTGTTCATCAATATCATCAAAACTTATTTCAGCGATGGCATTAATTGCATTGTTCAACATAGAGGGTTTGCTTTTAATTTTTTCGTGCAATAATTTACTTTCATGATTACGTTTCATTTCTTTCAAAACATCAACAGTATATTTTTCCTCATTATTAGTTTCGTCATGATGTTGTGGACAAAGTAAAATAAGATTTTCATAATCTGCTCTTTGCTTATCTGTCATGTTAGGGTTATATCTTTCACCTTTTTCATTTGCTGCTTCGATATGACAAATATTTGAATCTTTAGCATTACTTGCATTAACCATTAGCTTTGTGCATCTTGGAAAAGCACATTGATTGCCTGAAAGACCAAAAAGCCTTTTTAAAGTGCTATCACTATAATTTCGTGCTTTACTACCCATCATTTTTCTCACATTTGAAACAAAAAAAACCCCACACTAAAGTGCAGGGCTTAAAACAATTACATCACCGCTTCAACCACTTTCAC
>JAYQWJ020000252.1:0-8399 GCA_035829175.2 Candidatus Albibeggiatoa psychrophila | reverse complement strand
TGGAATACGTTGAAACCACGATTAGTGAGCATATTCATAATCAAGGTATGGCTAAAGGTAAAATTGAAGGTAAAGCGGAAGGTGTTATTGAAGGACAATTAGCCACTTATGAACAACTTTATAAACAAGGTCTATTGTCAGAAACAATGTATACCAGCATGACAGCTCCGTTGCGCCAACAGCTTGAACAATTGCAGAATAAATCTTAATTAGCTGGCAGTGCTTTGAAATTATTTTTTAGGGTTTTTCAAACCTTAAATTTTGTGACAAATCCGTACATATACACTACAATTTTACAATACGCTTTCAAATATAAGGATAGTCATGCCTAGAAAGCAAATTAATCAAGAGGAATCAACATGTTATTACGAGTTGTTGGCTATGCTTTTGTAGGATGGATATTGTGGAAATTTAGTAAGAAAGCATACTTAAACCATCTTGAACAATCTGTGCCTGAAGGGGCTACGACTGGTTATGCACATTCGCCAGCACCAAACTACATTAATATGGGTCGTTGTGATTATTGTGGTTTAAATGTACCTTCATTTGAAGTCGTTACTCAAAACAGTAAGAAATATTGTTGTAAAGAACATGCGAAATTAGCCCTGCGTGATGAAATATAGAGTGAGTATATTCTGTTAGCTCACTCCAGATTTTGCGGCTAATAATGACAACCACGATAAGTTCGCCGTTTTTCTTTGTCTGATTCTGGCACGAGTGCATAAGTTGTTTCCTCAATTTCTTCTACTTCATCCTCATCCACTACCACACCACGATAAATAATAGATGAATGTTTGTCATCATGTTCTGCCTCACCACATGCCACTGTTGCACCACGGTAACATTTAGACGATTCAACTTGACGTTGTAATAATGGCGAATTTTCTGGCACTTGATGACCGAGAAGAATTAAAATTTGCGCAGTTGTAGGTAAATCAGCATGTTGTTGCAGTGAGAAGAACACATTTTTAGAAAATACATAGTGTCCTGTCTTTAAATCTTTAATTTTGCGCAATGCAGCCAATCCTCGCTCATGTTCCCACGTACATGCAGTAACCAAGCCTTCACGTAGAATAAAAACCACCGTCGCATTATCTGAGGTTGTGATAAATAAAGTGCCTGTTTTTTCGGCAATGCACAATTGATATAAAATTGAGAGTAATTTAGCATAGCTAATACCAGTAATTTCATCGCAAGACATAATTAATACCTTTGCTTAGCGTGTGAACATATCATACGTTAACTTTAGCAAAATTAGCTCCATTGTCAAAAAAATATTATATATTGTTATTATTTAATAATTTAAAATCAATTTTCTTAAAAATGCCAGTGAAAATAAATTGCCAAAATCGCACGATTTTTGAACTAAATCTATTTTTTTGCACTGCAACAATACAATACTAATTATATGGTATTTATAGTTTGTAACAAATAATTCATACTTTGACCTAAAATCTATAAAAGATTAATATACGCCCATAATCCTTACTTTTTGGGAAATAATGATGAAAACACGGATTAAATGGATTGAAGATGTGTGTTTGCTTGCTGAATCAGATAGCGGACATGGCGTTATTATTGATGGTGCGCCCGACATTGGTGGTAAAAATTTGGGGGTGCGCCCAATGGAAATGTTGTTAATGGGGCTTGGTGGTTGTACCTCGATGGATGTGCTCAGTATTCTAAAAAAACAACGTCAAAACATCACAGATTGCCAAATTGAAATCGAAGCTGAGCGAGCTGATGAAATTCCTAAAGTCTTTACAAAAATTCACCTCCATTTTATTATTAAAGGTCATAACCTTAAACAAAATGCGGTTGAACGTGCGATTAGCCTCTCTGCGGAAAAATATTGTTCAGCATCTGCTATGTTAGAAAAAGCGGCTGAAATCACCCATGATTATGAAATTATCGCAGAAAGTTAAACTACGTTAATAAAATATGAGAGATAGTGAAATTTTTCAATTGAAAACTTGCTGTCACTTCATAGAAACGTTACCATGTTTTGAGCTAGCCTTTCGGATAACAAGATAACTGTTATAAATGAGCTAGAAGTAGAATTTATCAGCGAATTAATAAAAATAATGAAGTTTTGTTGAAGCTTTCCTACTTAAAACCGCACCACCATTACTCACTTAAGGAGGGATTATATGCGGAATAAAACCCTAAAATATGCTTTACTTCTCGTTAGCGGATTCGCATTAAGCAGTCCTGTATGGGCAGATGAGCATGAATGTCCAGATGATTATGACAAAGCGCGTGGCGTAATGTTAGGCAATACTTGTGCTGGTTGTCATGGTACAAATGGCGCGAGTGTGGGTCCTGCAACCCCTATTATTGGCGGCTTGTCAGCAGAGACCATTAAAGAAGCTATGAATGGTTATAAAAGTGGCGATCGCCCCGGTACTGTAATGGGTCGTATTGCAAAAGGTTACACAGAAGCAGAAATTGACGCGATGGCGGGTTTTTTCTGTGAACAAAAATTTGTGCCTGCAAAACAAGAAGCGGATGCAACTAAAGCTGATGCAGGTAAAAAACTACACGATAAGTACAAATGTGAAAAATGCCATGAAAATGGTGGCACAGAAGATGAAGATGGTAGCAGTATTATAGCGGGTCAGTGGAAAACTTACTTGCAATATGAGTTGGCTGATTTCCAAGAAGGGCATCGTTATATGCCAAAAAAAATGAAAAAAGCTATGAAGAAATTGCTCAAAAAAGATGGTGAAGCCAACCTTGAGCAAATCATTGAATACTACGTTAGCCAACAATAGGGAGGAGACATAATAATGACTTTAAATCGTCGGCATTTTCTTCAAGTCACTGCAGGTGCTACAGCAGCAGGTGTAGTAGGTTTTCCTTACATTGCAAGCAGCGCAGGGACTCAAAAAGTCGTTGTAATTGGTGGTGGTACAGGTGGTGCAACTGCTGCTAAATACTTACGCATGGCTGACCCTTCAATTGAAGTGACTTTGATCGAAGCAAATGATTCTTACTACACTTGTTACTTGAGTAATGAAGTATTAAGTGGTGACAGAACGCTTGAATCAATTAGAGTAGGCTATGATGGCTTGAAAAAACACGGCATCAAAGTAGTTAAAGCGAAAGCAACTGCAATTGATGGCGATGCGAAAAAAGTGACTGTAGACACAGGTGATACATTTGCGTATGACCGTTTAATCGTGTCTCCCGGTGTTTCTTTAGACTATGACAAAATTGAAGGTTATAGCGAAGAAGCAGCACAAACTATCACTCATGCTTGGAAAGCGGGTGAGCAAACTAAGATTCTTCGTAATCAATTAGAAGCGATGAAAGATGGCGGTACAGTGATTATTTCTGCGCCACCTAATCCTTTCCGTTGCCCTCCTGGACCTTACGAACGTGCGAGCCAAATTGCACATTATTTCAAACACCACAAGCCTAAGTCTAAAATCCTTGTTTTAGATTCGAAAGACAAATTCTCTAAACAAGGTTTGTTTACGCAAGGTTGGATTGATTTATATGGTTTTGGTACAGATAAGAGCATGATTGAATGGGTACCTGCGGCTGAAGGCGGTAAAGTTATTTCAGTTGACGCAGCTAATATGAGCATTATTGCAGGTGATATGGAAGATGAGCACACCGCTGATGTGATCAATATCATTCCACCTCAGAAAGCAGGCAAAATTGCATTAGATGCAGGTTTGGCTGATGATTCTGGCTGGTGTCCTGTGAATAAGAGAACGTTTGAATCTAGCTTAATTCCTAATGTTCATGTTATCGGTGACGCTTGTATTGCAACTAAGATGCCTAAAGCGGGTTATGCTGCAAATTCACAAGGTAAAGTAGTTGCTGCGGCTATTGTTGCGGTATTAAATGGCAAAGAAATGGTTGAACCTTCTTATGTAAATACTTGTTACAGCGTTATTGGTGAAGACTATGGTATTTCTGTTGCGGCGGTCTATCGTTTAGAAGGTGATATCATTACACCTGTTAAAGGTGCTGGTGGTTTAACACCTAAAGATGCGACAGCAGAACACAGAAAACGTGAAGTTCAATTCGCTTACAGTTGGTATGACAATATTGTACAAGATAGCTTTAACTAAAAGCATTCGTTAAGCGTACTCTATTTATCTGTAATTTAGAGTCTATTTAAAAGACGTAACTTGGTATTAAACTAACTGAGTTGCGTTTTTTTATGCGCATTTTATAGACAAAATAGGCAGCTTTGACTCACATTGAGCAGGCAAGGCGTTCGATATAAGAAAAAGAAAATTATGCTGAAATGCAAATCAATAGAATTATTTAGACCTTATTATGCAACATACGGTCGTTGAAAAAAGTTTTTTGTTGCTATGAAATTATGCAAAATCAGCGATAAGACTAGAAATCAATAACATAGACTGGATTGCAAAAGGTTCAACCCAGCCTATATTTTACTAAAGTTTATTTCACACGGAACATCACTTGTGCGTCGCCATTTGGATAAGTCAAACGATAGTCTAATAAGCCGTCTAAATTAGCGTCTTCAATTTCTTGAATTTGGATGCTATCACTTGCCTCGGCAACCGCTTGATATATGTTATAACCAAGCAAACCATCATAAGCAATTTGCCCTTCAATATTTTTCACAACAACGCGACCATCCATATAAATCGCCACATCATCGCTTAAACTTGCCAACGCAGCATTATCAATAGGGGCGGGATAAATCGCTTGCTGTCTCAATACGCCGTCGTTATCGGTATAAGTGAATAACATTTCGGTCACATTTGGCAAATAAGCTGAATTAACATACTCAATACCCAATTCCGCATCACGGACTTCAGGTGTTAACAAGCTCGCCCGAGCACTTAAATATTCCGAATCAGTCGCTTCAATGGTCATATTACCTTCCGCATTCATCACCGCTTGCCCTAAACCTAAACTGTTCAAAGCAGACAAGAATTGTTCAGGTGCATATACTACAGGCACTGCAATAATGTGTCGTCCTGTATGGGTAATAAATCCGATTTCGGCATTGTGCTCAACATGTAAACCCACATAAGGCTTATTGTCGCGCAGTTGATTTGGCAGCACTTGGCTTAATTGAATAGGCAATAATGGATAAGCGATTGAATCAATTTTCAGCACCAAAATACCGTAAATCGTGTCTTGCTGCATTTTCACGCCGTAATCAACAAACTCTTTTAAGCCATTGATACTACCTAAAATCCCATTAATAGAAGGTTTAGTAATTACATCGGCACGTAAATTCACTGCAAAAATATTAAAAAATCGCCGTACCGCATCGGGTGGCGTAATTCGTCCTGTGATTTTATCGAGATAAAGTGCTGGAATCACCGTATTATCAGTAAATCTGACATTTTCACCTAATATCACATCTTCTGCGACGATTGAACCACGACCAATAATCACATTATCTAATTTCGTGCCCGAGGCAATCGTGACATTTTTCAATAATGCAGGTTTTTCGGGATTACCCGCCACACTGCCTTGAATTGTGCCACCTGTAATCACCGTTCCCGCTGTTAACGTTACATCTTCAAGCACGCCTTCGTTTTCAATATTGCCCGTTAAGGTGGAATTGCTGACGACACCATCGGCATTAATAAACGTATCTTTATCATCAGCCCCAATTGGATTATCTTGATTAGAAACTTGACCGTTAATCAGCGTATTTCCTGTATCAGGATTCACAACAGGCTTAGTCCGTTCTTTATCATCATCTATAATGGTGACGGTTGCGGAACTTGGAGATAGCATGACTGTTTTGCCATCGGTGACGAATAGCTCTATGTTAAATATCTCTTTATTTTCAATCAGTTGGTCATTGATAATTGGAATCGTAATATTTTGACTGCGTGTATCACCTGCTTGCCAATTGAGCTGCCCACTGGTTTTACTAAAATCTTGATTAAATTGAGCTGTGCCTTTGGTATTGGTACGATAGCCAATGCTCGCTGCATCCAATCCACCCGCACGAATCACAGTTAACACCACTTCACGATCTGCTTCATTGACGCTATAAGTATCTGTTTTGAAACTCACTTGAGTGCTGTCATTATCAAAAATGGTGATTTGAGCAATGGCTTTTTCGCCAACCATATCCACTTGACTGGTATTGCTCAGTTCTAAAATAAAGCTGCGATTACCATCATTGTTTGCATTGTCTATCAAACCAATTTTAATTTCTTGCGCCTGAGTATCGGCATTGACCCAAGTTAATTTTTTATCAATAACCGTATAATCACGCCCCGATATTGCGTTGCTATCTTGGCTGCGAATTTGGACATTAATTGTGCCTGTGGTATTTGGAGTGCGTATAATTTTCACTGTCACACTACCATCGTTTTCATTGACAATATAATCCGTTTGCTCGAATTCAACGACACCTAAAGAAGGCTCTGGAATGGGTTCTGGGATAATAATCGGAGGTTCGTCACCGCCACCCGTACCGATTGTTGCTGTGGCATCTAAAATTTGTAATACCGCATTCGGCGTTGCACCCAAATTTGTGCCAACAGGTTGACTTAATTGCAAGTTGAGCGTTTCAGTTTCTTCAGGAATCGCATCTCTTTCTAATTTGATATTCACGGTTTTGACTGCATTTTCGCCTTCATCCCATGTCAAGGTATCGAAAAAGTTTTGATAAGTATAATCAGTCGTTGGGGTTGCTGTGCCGTCAATAATTTCAAAATGAACGGTGGCGGTTGTATCTGTTGCACCCGTGCGCTCAACTTCAACAATGGCGATACTGCCTTCTGATGATTGGAATAGTGCTTTTTTGAAATTCACTTCACCAGAAACAGGCGTTTCAGTTAGGGTTAAAGTTGCGGTTGTTTTCGCGCCTAATGCCACTGATTCCGCAGGTTGTGGATTAGATAGCACGGCAGTTAAAGAGGTTTGTCCACGGTTTAATAACACGCCTATCGGCATTTCAATCAATTTATTGCCGCTTTCACCAGCCGCCCATGTTAACGGACCTTGTGTAATCACTTCATCTGCCACCGTTACCGTAAAATAAACTTCAATTTCACCAGAAAAAGTAATACTACGTGAAACCGCTAACACTAACACGTCAGTTTGGTCGCTGGTTGTGACATTGGTTCGGACAAAATTGATATTGGCAGGTAACACCGTGTCTGAAATTTGTAATTCAGCTTCATCTAATACGGTATTGGCTTGATTAATGATTTGAAGTCGGGCGGTTTCAACTGACTCAGCATAAGGATCAGTCACAATACCAATATTAAATGTTTTTGGCTCAATATCGCCATCAGCCCAAGTTAATACGCCTGCGATTGTGCCATTAAAATCTTGCGGATAAGTCGCGGTGTTATTGCCCACTACATAAGTCACGCTCATTTCGCCTTTAGAGCCTTCCACACGATTAACCGTAATGGTTACAGTGCCTTCTTTCTCAGTTGTCGCATAAATATCTTGGGAGAATTGTGGCGAACCTGTATTGGCAAAAGTGGCAGTACATATTTTATCGCTTATCATATCCAAGGTGGTTTGACCGTTACTACAATCACCTGTCCAACCGATAAAACTATTTCCAAGTTCTGGCGTTGCAATCAATTGAATGGTTTCGCCTTGAATATAAGAAGCACTACAAGCTTGGTCAGTTTGGCAATCAATACCGCTAGGATTGCTGGTAATACGACCATTACCAATCACTTGCAAACCCAGAGTATAAGAAGGTGTAAATGAGATGCTACATGTTTGGTCTGAATTCAGATTCACTTGCCCTTCAGGACATTCATCACCCCACAATCCAACATAACCCGCTATCGGAATGGCTGTCAGTTGCATGATGCCTTCGGGATAATTTTGGACGCATGGGCTATTATCTGAATTGCAAGATAAACTATTTTCATAGCTGATTGTGCCACCCACGCTATTCACATAAGTTGTGAGTGAATACAGGATAGACAAGCCAGCAGTACATGTGCGATTTTGCGACATCGCCACTTCGATAGTGTTATCTGTTGTATTGCGTCCATCGACACATGACCAACCCGTAAATAGGGTTTTATCGTTATCGGTTGTTGCGGTCAGTGTAATAGTGCGGTCGGCGGTATAGCTGGTACGACATGCTGAGCCACAATTAATCACCCCATCATCGCTGCTAATTGTGCCAAATCCTTTGCCTAATTTTTGGGTAATAAGTTGAAATGTTGGTAATTTCTCAAATGTCAGTTGACATGTTTTTCTACTGTCCATTTCGACTTTGCCGCTACGTGAGCAATCGCCTGACCATGATTTGAATTGATAGCCTTGGTCGGGTTCATCTGTGAATTCAATGGTTAAGCCTTCACGATAGGCAACGCAATTGGTTTTTGATGGTAAGCAATTAATGCCGATTGATTCTGTATCGAAGCTGCCTTTACCTGAAATATTAACTTGTAAATTAT
>JAYQWJ020000251.1:0-3946 GCA_035829175.2 Candidatus Albibeggiatoa psychrophila | reverse complement strand
GCACAAGCCGCAGCCCATGCCTCTCATTTTAGCAAAAACGACCCGACCCAACGCCAAGCATCCTAAGAATATTTAATATGACATTGAAGAATTAAAACTTTATCATGAAAAATATGAAATTATAAATCTAAATTGTCTGTCCATAAATATATTCTAGTTATATTTAGATATACAACCAAATCATTACATATTTAAAAATTTTTTAAAATTTTCAGTGATATAGAACCTATTTGACATCTTTTGGTATTTTTCGCAATATTAATTTTGAGTTTGAAACCTGATAAATCATAAAAAAGCGATATTCTTTATATTTGTTGAATTTGAAATATATTTTAATATTATGCAGAATTCATTAATAGTATTAAAAATGGTTTTTTATAGATGTCAAGTGGGTTCTATAGATGTTTTATCCAACTATGAGGTAGTGAAAATGCTCAAATGGCAAGCTTGGATTTATAAATTTATTTGTTCAAGGAATTGGATATTCATACTAACCCTAATGTTCACGGCTACAGTTAATGCAGAGACAGCAGGTGCTTTCTACAGTATTAATATAGATACTGATGAACTTGTGATGATTAATCCAGCTTCTGGACAAGTTTCTATTGTTGGTTCACTAGGCTTTGATGCAACTAATCCAGATTTGGTTTTTCTTGATAGCAAACTCTTTATGGTAAATACAAGCTTTTCTAAACAAAGAGCTGATTTATTTGAAATTAATTTGCGCTCGGGAAAAGCAAAGATTCTTGGGCAGTTATTTTCAGGTAATGTGGTTGCAACTCATGCTGAGGGTCTTGCAGTTCAAGATAGTACTCTTGTAGTAGCATTTACAACCCATTACAGGGATTATGACTCATTAGCTTTTGGTAAGTTATCTTTAACAGGTCAGATTTTAGATAGAGTAGATACAAACATTGACATGGATGGACTTACCAATAATAGCCATGATCAATTAATAGGATTAGATTCTATTCCATCCACAAATTCTAACAATCTGTATAGTATTGATCAATCGACAACAAAACTGATTGGTTCACACTCTAGGAATGGTGGAACTACAGCAATAAATGATTTAACATTTTCTGAAAACATACTTTATGGTATCGCGCTCTCAAAATTAGTAACTATTAATCCATTAGATGCAAGCATCAATACTGAAATAACACTAAATCAATCTGGAACTTATTATGGTTTAGCCTTTAAAAAAGAACAAACCTCAGCACAATGCGATGTTGTTTATGCAGTACATGATCAAGGAATGCAAGACAGTCAAATTTTTTCCTATGACTTACAAGTAGGTCAATTTCAATCTTTAGGTAAGTTACAGATAGGTTTAGATTTAGAAGGATTAGATACCCACCCTGATACGCAAATTTTATACGCAAGTACAGGTCAAGAAAATGCACAACTATACACAATTGATGCAAATTCAGGATTTTTAGAATATGTTGGCAATATCGGTTTTGACAATGTGCAAAGCTTAGCCTTTCACCCAAATGGGCAATTATGGGCTAGTTCTGACCAAGGTTTGCTGCAAATTGATACAAACTCAGGTCAGGGACAATTAATTGATGCAACTATTCCAAATACTATCAATGGCTTAACATGGAATATTGATGGAATACAACTTTTTGCTACAACCAGTACAAATAACAACAGCACTTTATGGATGTACGATGAAATACAACAATGGCAAATAGCCTGTGAAGGATTACCTAAAAAACTAGAAAGTTTAGAAACTTTGCCTGATGACTCATTGGTTTATGGGTTTCATCAGGATAGTAAACTTGGTCTTCACGCATTGGATGTAGAAACGTGTCAAATTTTATCTAGTGGACTTATTGAAACACCTTTTAATGATATCGAAGGTATTGCATGGCCAACTTGTAGCAACGTCAATAATTTAGATATTTTAAAAACATATCTTGAGACAGTTGATGGGGTTGAAAGCGTTGAGATTCAGCAATCTGGCTCTATTCGTATTGTCATGAATGGCAGTATTTATCAAGGGCAATTAGCTGACACAGTTACTTCTGGTAATATTTCTTTAACTGGAGCATTAGAAGCAACACCCATCGCTGACCAAAATGCTGATGGTATAGGCGATTTCCAAATTACTTACCCAGATGGTACACAACAGATTTTATACTATAATTTTGTTAACCAAGACTCCGCACAAGATAGTAATGAACAAAGTGGCAATGAAGATAATACGGGTACTCAACAAGAAGAGTCATCAACTGCTACACCAGCCGTTGGTGAACAAAGTGACCCAGTAAACAAAGATAATACTGAATCAAGTCAAGATGAAAGTAAGGATGAGCAAGAACCTTCCCAAGTTATTGAACATAATAGTCCAGATATAACTTGTCGAAACGTAGATATAACTGATATTCAAAATCTCTATTCAGGTGATAATCCAATTCAAACCAATATTATGCCTAATGCAAATCTTGAAGCTATTATTCAAGGTAAGGTCATTGATGCGGATAATCAGCCATTAACAAATGTCAGTATTTCTATTAAAGCCCATGATGAATACGGTCAAACAATTACAACTTGTAATGGCTCATTTAATATGGCTGTGGATATTAATAAGTCATTGACTATCAATTATCAAAAAACAGGCTATTTACCTATTCAGCGCAAAGTGGAAATAGCTCAACAAGATACACAAGTTGAATCTGTGATTATGCACAAGCTCGATTCTGCTGTTACTAAAATTGATTTAACCGCAAATACATCAATACAAGTTGCCAAAAGTACAGTTGTTTCTGATATTGATGGCAATCGTCAAACGAGAGTGTTTTTTCCACAAGGCACAACTGCTAGCATGACTTTACCTGATGGTACGACGCAAGTGCTAACACAACTTGATGTCAGAGCAACGGAATATACAGTTGGCGATGACAAACAGAAATCACTACCTGCACCACTACCCGCAGATGGTGAATTTGAAGGAATAGACACTTACACTGTTGAACTGAGTGTTGACCAAGCCATAATAGTAGGTGCAACCCAAGTGAATTTTAACCAGCCTGTTATGTTATATGTGGATAATTTCTTTGAGTTTCCTGAAGGCATTGAAATTCCAATGATTTGGTATAACTATGAACAAAGTAATTGGGTTGAGTCTGACGATGGTCGTATCATTAAAATTATTGGTATTGAAAATGGTTTTGCTGTGTTAGATGTTGATGGCAATGGGCAAGCTGCAACACAAGTTCAGCTTTCAGAATTAGGCATTACCGATGCAGAAAGACAACAACTTGCAATTGAATATAGCGTTGGCAAAAGTTTATGGCGTATTCCTGTGACGCATTTTACGCCTTTTGCAATGGGTCAAACTGTATTTACTCTTGTGATTCGTGGAATCTTAGCTTCCTCTAATATTGCATCCATTCCTATGAATATTTTGAAAGAAGCTCTGCGTTATGCTTTCAAGGAATTATTAAACAATGCTAAAAAAGTGCTTGGAAAAAATGTTTCAAGTACGATGAGTGACTTTAAAAAATCTTTTAAAAATGCGAAAAAAACACTCAAGCAAATGGAAGAGATGTACGCAATATTTGAGGAAGCTGTTGATGCAATTAGTTTTGCTGGAATCGTTTTTATAGCACAAGATGATTTTAAACACTATAAGGAAACTGTTGAAAGTGACTGGGGAAGCATTTGGGATGTCCACAAATATTCAACCTTTGAACATGTCAAATGGGAGTGCTATGGATATTACCCTCAAAAAGCCGTTGATAATTATTTCAAAGAAATTCAAGCGAAGAAGTTCAATGAAAATCTGGGTAGACTAGCTGGAAAACTGTCAGGCGTAAAAGCTCCAGGCTCTTTGAGTAAATTTTGGAAAGGGGTTTTTAACGATCTCAAGAAAAGATTGGTAAAAGATGTCAAAACCAGCAAGCTTGAAGAAGAGCTTTTTGCTACCAAGAAAAGT
>JAYQWJ020000250.1:0-4417 GCA_035829175.2 Candidatus Albibeggiatoa psychrophila | reverse complement strand
GACTATAGATAATCATAGGTTATATTGATTATCATTGGTTTTTAGTAGCGGCTTATTTCTCTTTGTTCTTGAGTATTCAAACCCTTACAGTTGCTCTATAATAATCAGTTATGGTAGTTAAAAACATTTAAGGAGATGCCATGAAACATCTGACTCGATGGCTGGCAATGACGATACTGTTATTGATGTCATTTAATTTGTACGCCACTAACGTCTATTACATTGCTAACAATGGTAATGATGCAAACGATGGCTTAAGTCAAGAAACTGCTTGGCAAACACTGGGTAGAGTGGAACAAGAAATCTTCCCAGATGGCGCAAAAATTCTGTTAAAACGCGGTGAAACCTTCCGTGGAGAAATGAGCTTACACAAGCAACCACAAAACATCACATTTGATGCGTATGGCGAAGGCGCAGCTCCTTTGCTAAAAGGCAGTGTGGTGATTACAGGTTGGAAAAAAACTACGCATCCCAGTTTAAACAGCAACAAAGTCTACGAAGCGGATGTCAGCCCTTTTATTACGCCTAATTCTGACGGCACTTATAATCCAATCCAATATTTATTTGCTAACGATAGCATGATGACGGTTGCACGTTATCCTAATGTTGATTCGCCTTTGGATAAAAATTGGTTAACGGTTGATAAAGGTACAACCAAATTAGGTAAAAATGCAATTAGCTCTCAAGCCTTAGTGGATTATAAAAAGCCTGATAATTATTGGAAAGACGCGATTTTACGTTTGCGTAATTACAGTTGGAGTTTTCGGATTATACCAATCACGGGTTTTAATTCTGCCACAGGTAAAATTTCAGCAACCACCAGTAGATACGATATTGGAAGTTATCAATTGCCTGAATGGGGTTATTTCCTTGATGATAAATTGGAGGAGTTAGATTATCCCGGTGAATGGTATTATGACCAAGATGCACGCAAAATCTATCTTTATCCGAAAAACAATGCCAATCCAAACAACTTACTGGTCGAAGGTATGTTTTATGATTCAGGGATTAAAGTGGCTACTTCTCAACATGGTGCGACGATCCAAAACTTAAATTTGCAGCATTATACTGATGTCGCCATTACTTTAACTCAAGTCAATGATATTACGATTCAAAACAATATTTTTATCCACAATTTACGTGCGTTAAAGCCATTTAGTTGTGCCAATTTATATGTAGCAAATAATTATCTTGACCATCAAATTAAATCAGGTTTTGAATTATTTAGTCCGAATGCTTTTGATTTAGGCAATACTGTGATTGAGAAAAATTACATCACCAACACAGCAATGTATCGGCTTTATGGCTGGCGTTATAAAGGTGAATACGGCGGAATTCCAATTTCTGTATTCAGTACAGGTTACACCGTGCGCAAAAACTTTATTGATACCAGTAGTTATGTCGGTATTTCGTTGCACGCTGGTGGTAAACACATCATTGAAAACAATTTAGTGATGAATACGCTTGCTTTGTTAAATGATGGTGGCGCGATTATTTACAATGCTGACGATACTAAAGTAAACGGTAATTTCACTTTAAATTCAATTGGTAACGTGGAAGAAGATTCCAACGGTTGCATGAGTTTGGCTAAAGACCCTTGTAATCATCACACCAGTTACGGCATGGGCATTGGTTCAAATAGTAAATGGGAAAACAACACGATTGAAGGCAATACCGTTGCGAATAATCAAGATGTTGGGATTCGTTTAAATGCGTTTTTAAATAGTACGGTGCGCAATAATTTAACCTTTAATAACAATGTCGAAGTGCGTTTAGAAGATAATTTAGGTTCATCTTATGGCAATGTGGTTGAAGACAATATTTTAATGCCTTTACGTCCTGAACGCGTCGCAATTTTGATGACCAATGATACCAATCACGGTCGTTATAACGCTAACTTTTATTGCAATCCTTATAGCGATGTTTACTTCAGCCGTGATGGCAAATCTTATTCATTGCCGCATTGGAAGAATAAATTCCCTCAATACTCAACCACTGCCCGTAAATGTGATATTGAATTACCTGGTTATAAATCAACGCCGATTGGAAGCAATTTAATAGTTAAAGGCAATTTTGATATTGATGAATCAGGTTGGACACCCGTTGGCGATTCTGTCAAATTCGATTCAGGTAAATTGGATGGTGGTAGTTTGAAAGTAGTTTATCCCGCCAATAATAGCAAAACCACTTTTACGATTGCTTTGCAAGGCACATTCTCGATAAAAGAAGGTTCTTGGTATAAACTCAGCTTTAGCACCATTGGTAATGCTTTTGGTGGTCTTAAAATGGCGATTGCCAGAACGAAACCTGAGTATATTTTTATCGAACGCGCAAATTTTGCCATGGAAACCACTCGTAAAGAACATGAGCATCATTTTCAAGCACCTGAAACTTCTGATGCGATGAAATTATTGTTCACGATTACAGAAGATGACAGCAAAACCTATTGGATTGATAATATTTCTGTGGTTGAAGTTCAATTGCAAGATACGCCATTAGCGACAGATGTTGCACAATTGTTTATGAATCCAACGGAACGTTCTCATGATTTCAATTTGGGTAGTGCGACTTACAAAGATTTAAATGGTAATGCGGTGGTTAGCAATTTAACCCTTGCGTCTTATTCTTCAAAAATATTGATTTTGGACGATGGTTCGACTTCTGCACCTGATGTTAATGATTGGGATGAAATCCTTCGGGAATTGGTTCAAGAGTATGTTGGTCATATTGTCAATCCTGATACGGTGTTATTAGATGGTAATATTGGAGCACCAACGCCAACGCCGACTGTGCCTACACTTGCAGCCTCTCAATTAAGCGTGGATGTTGTTGATGGTTTAGCTAATTTCACTTGGACTGCGGTAGCCAATGCGACCAGTTATGAAGTGTATTATTCAACGGTTGAAAGCCCTGATTTAATCAATTTACTGGCTGAAGTCACTGCCACATCGCACAGTATTGAAGTGTTACCGGGTTCTGCTTATAACGTGACTGTTGTTGCAAAAGCAGTGATTAATGGGCAAGAAATTCGTGGGGCAAACTCGAATGTAGCTTCATTTGACGTGCCAGCAGAAAGTATTGCAGCTCCTCAACTAACATCAGCCGTAAATGGCAATAAGGTGACTTTGGATTGGACAAGTGTGCCAAATGCAGAATTTTACTATGTATATTACGCGCCTTATCCAAATGCAGAATCATTGGGCAAATTCCAATTTGTAGGTAATAGTGTTTCAGGAGAATTAGCGCCGGGATCACAATATTACTTTGCAGTCATTGGTTTTTCGCGTGTTAACGGCAAGCTTATTGCAAGTGAAGCATCCAATGTTGAAGTGGTGATTATTCCCAAATAATATGCACTAAATTTGTGAGTTGAAAAAGCCAGGTTAGATTTGACTAATCTGGCTTTTTTTGTGATAGTTAGAAACAGCACATCAATTTAAACCTATAGTATGGTCTATTATATATTCATAGATAATTATTCACTGGTCACTGATAAGGAGTTGGATAATAATGAAATGGTTCACAATGTTATTCCTGTTATTAGCAAGTTTTTCAGTTTGGGCAGGCGATGCAGCAAAGTTAAAGTTTATTGGTTTTTCTGATGCTGGCAACTATCTGGCTTATCAACAATATTGGATTTCCGATGGCGAGGGTGCGGCGTATGCAGAATTACATATTATAGATGTTGAAAGAAATCGCCATATTATTCCACCTATAAAACATCATCATCCAGACGACAGACAATTATCAGCATTACGCCAAAAAAATCTTAAAGCGGCTAATGCTAAATTGAAAAAATATAAAATCAGAACCAATAATCAGGGCGATTGGCTAGCATCTAAACGCTTTAGTGATATTGGGTCAAATGGTAAACAAGTTCGTTTTTCAGTTGGAACTCCGCTGGCAAATATGCCAAATATCAAATATAAATTAAGTTTGAAGGAAAAAGGGAGTCGTGTTAGTTGTGGCGACGCAGGCAAGGCTAAAATGTTTCATCTGACTTTACTTAATGAGGGTGCACAAAAAACCAAAACTTTGCAAAAAGATAGAAACATACCAAAAGTTCGAGGTTGCCCACTGCGCTATCGGATTCAAGATGTGTATGCTTATCACGAAGAATTTATTACTGTATTTTTAAATGTATTCCAAGCAGGTTTTGAAGGTAACAATATGCGTTACATGGTTGTGACGGGTACATTAAATTAGTTTTTGGAGTTAGATTTTGTCTCAAATTATCATTGCAACCAGCATTGCCCCTAAAAACATTGAAAATCAAAAACTTGCCACGGAAAGTTGGGTAAAATGCGGCTTTAAAGTTGTATCTATCAATATTAGGCAGGAAATTAAACAATTACGTTCTCAATTTCCACATGTCACATTCCATGAAGCCAAGCGTGATGCGCGTAAAGAAACGGGT
>JAYQWJ020000249.1:0-3578 GCA_035829175.2 Candidatus Albibeggiatoa psychrophila | reverse complement strand
TGGCGAATTTCATTGACATTGTGACTACTGCGTTTTGTATTATTTAAAGCCAAAATAACATCATGATAAGCCGACAAAGTTTGCTCCAAATAACGTGCATAATCATTGGCGGTGGTCATTAATTGTTTGTTGCCTTCGCTTAAACGTTTTTCAAAATCTGCTTGTGTTCTGGGTAATGGATTGCCCAAAAATACTGCATCCACTGCCGCAATTAACACATCCTGTTTCAACTGATCGCTATTGCCTAAACTCATGTAACGTAAACACATTTGATGACTAATTGGCATCTGTTTCACCAAGCGTTTTGCTGCAATATTGAGTAAAAATAAGCGGCGTAGACCTGTATAAAAATGCTGTTGTGCCAAATCAGGATTATCCAATACAGTCAAATCAACATGGGTTTCTTGGTCTATAAAAGTCGGAAAACCTTGCACCGCAACTTCATTCACCACCAAATTCACACTATCAGGTAAATCACCAAAATCCCAACGTTTTAAGTTTTTTCGTTCTAAACCACTGGTATCCGCAATTTTCTGTTGTGACTGCTTACTGGCATAATTACCCCACTGGGTTTGTAAAGCCGCTAAATCTCGGCTGGTTGCTAAAATTTCATTGTCGATACCGATTAAGCGGAAATTCATAAACAAATAGTCAGATAGACGAGTTAAATCAAACACATCATTGGGCAATGGTGAGCCTTTACGCCGATGTAAAAAATGTAATAATGTATTATATAAACCCTCTTTAAAGCTATTGCTAGATTCTTGATAGTATTTATCTTTTAGCTCACAAAATGCGGCTTTTGCTACATCAGGTACAGGTACAAATGATTTACGTAGTGGTTTTGGTAAACTTTTCAATAAAGCGGTGATTTTTTCTTCAACCAATCCCAGCACCAGCCACTCAAAAGATTCAGCTCTAAGCTGATTTAACAAGGGCAAAGGCACATTAACAGTGACTCCATCACGTTCATGCCCTGTTTCAAAATGATACGAAAATGCTAACTCTATCTCATTGATAAACATAAAATCTGGGAAGCTTTGCTCTGTAACCATGCCCCCCACTTGAGTCATCAAAATTTCTTCAGTTAAAAACAATAATTGTGGATTGTCTTTTTCTGCTTGCTTACGCCATTTTTCAAACCCATGACCACTATAAATATCAACTGGTATACGTTCAGCGTAAAATTGATAAACCACCTCATCATCTACCAAAATATCTTGACGGCGGGCTTTATGCTCCATACGCTCAATATCATTGAAAAGTTGCTGATTATGTTTAAAAAATGGGGCTTTGGAAAAGAAGTCACCCGCAACCAAAGCTTGACGCAAAAATAGCTCGTGCGACACTTCAGGATCGATTGCACCAAAGTTGATTTTTCGTTTTGGGACAATGGTTAAGCCATATAAAGTAATCTTCTCAAAAGCCGCCACTTGAGAGACTTTTTTCTCCCAATGCGGTTCAAAATAACTTTTCTGACATAAATGCCCTGCTAATTTCTCCACCCATTCAGGCTGGATTTTAGCCACGCAACGTGCAAATAACTTTGAAGTTTCAACCAGTTCAGCACTCATTATCCATTTTGGCTGTTTCTTAAACAAACCTGAGCCGGGAAATACGAAAAGTCGGGTACTTCTTGCCCCTTGAAAATATTCTTCTTTGGATTTATAAGCAATATTGCCCAATAGACCAGATAATAATGCACGATGTACAGCATCATAAATTGCCCAGAATTCATTTTTTTCTAACTCAAAAATAGCTTTAGGTTCATTAGGATGCCATCCCCATTGCTTAACTAAATTAGCTAATTGGTGATGCACATCAAACCATTCTCGCATACGCAAATAAGATAAAAAATGTTCATGACAGAGTTTGCGTAATTTATTTTGAGACAGGTGTTTTGCATTATTTTGATGAAAATCCCATAATTTGATAAAACTCAAGAAATCTGAACGTTCATCTTTAAATTGACGTTGTGCATTGTCCGCTGCTTCTTGGGCATCCATTGGACGTTCACGCGGGTCTTGAATGCTCAAAGCACTGGCAATCACTAATACTTCATGTAAGCAGCCTTCTTGTTTTGCAGCAAGAATCATTCTTGCAATTTTGGGGTCAATTGGCATTTTTGCGAGTTGCCGACCTGTTTCAGTGATTTTACGTTCATTATCCACTGCACCTAATTCCAGCAATAAGTTGTAACCATCATTAACCATCTTGCTATTGGGCGGTTCAACAAAAGGGAAGTCTTCAATATTTCCTAAACGTAAAGCCAACATTTGCAAAGTCACTGAGGCTAAAGAAGTGCGTAAAATTTCGGGTTCGGTAAACTCAGGACGCTGGTTAAAATCTTCCTCAGAATAGAGACGAACACACAGACCTGCTGCAATCCGACCGCAACGCCCTTTACGTTGGTTGGCACTAGATTGTGCAATCTTTTCAATCGGTAAGCGTTGTACTTTGCTGCGGACTGAATAACGACTGATACGGGCTAGACCAGTGTCAATCACGGCTTTAATACGCGGCACAGTTAACGAAGTTTCTGCCACATTAGTGGTTAAGATGATGCGGCGTTGCGAATTGGGATTAAATACTCTATTTTGTTCTGAATTGGATAAACGGGCATAAAGAGCTAAAACTTCAGTATTTTGTAATTTATGTTTGCGTAAACTTTCCGTTGTTTCTCGTATGTCTCTTTCACCACTGAGAAAAATCAAAATATCTGCATTGCAGTCATAACGTGAAATTTCATCAACGGCATCAACAATGGCTTGCTGCATATCACGGTCTTGCTCGTCTTCATCTTGGGTGTTCAGTGGACGATAACGCAGTTCAACGGGATAGGTTCGCCCTGAGACTTCTAAAATTGGTGCATCATTGAAATGTTGGGAAAATCGTTCGGTATCAATGGTGGCTGAAGTGATAATGACTTTTAAATCTGGACGCTTTGGCAGCATATTTTTTAAATAACCCAGTAAAAAATCAATATTGAGGCTGCGTTCATGGGCTTCATCAATAATCAATGTGTCATATTGTTCTAAAAACTTGTCATTTTGGGTCTCTGCCAGCAAAATCCCATCAGTCATGAATTTTATATAACTTTGCTCACTAATACGGTCAGTAAAGCGTACTTTGTAGCCCACAGCGTGACCAAGCGGGGTTTTTAATTCACTGGCGACACGGTCGGCAATGGTTCGTGCTGCAATCCGTCGCGGTTGGGTACAGCCAATCAGTCCACTGACACCTCTTTGTAATTCAAGGCAAATTTTTGGAATCTGGGTGGTTTTACCCGAACCCGTTTCACCTGCAATAATCACTACTTGGTTGTCACGAATCAGTTGGGCAATTTCGTCTCGATGTTCAGAAATCGGCAAATCATCGGTAAATTGGGGCTTGGGTAGATTGAGTAGGCGTTGCTGGCGTTTTTTTAGCGAAGTTTCAATATCCGCTGCCAGCTTTTCAAACCGCTGAATATCCAGATTTTTTTGTAATTGATACACGCGCTTGTTGAATTGAAATTGATCACGGCGCATGGTGTCTTTGATAATCGTTTTTAAGGTATTGAGTTGATTTTGAGGCAT
>JAYQWJ020000248.1:0-4541 GCA_035829175.2 Candidatus Albibeggiatoa psychrophila | reverse complement strand
GCTTTGGTCTGGAAACGGTAATCCTGCTGAATTTAAATCAACCGAATAATCAACCCCCGGAAAAGCAACATAATCAATTCCTAAGAAACCTTCTTTTTTTGCACCACCACAGCCAATATCAATTTTTAAATCTTGCATAAAATCACACCTTGAAAAAATAGACATTTTTGACTTAAGCAATAATTAATTTCACTTAACCAAAAATGTAACGACCTAGCCAAAGTATACCAAAACTCAATAGATTGAACAGAGATAGAAAACAAAAAATCTTTTTTACAAACCAGAAAATATAGTTATCAAAAATTATTTACTGTATTTTTTATAGTTTCAATACTTCGGATCGTTTTCGAGAATTATTACACTTTAAATATCAATCAGTTTCAAAATCGAGGACTGCCAGTCCTGTCTCACTTTAGAATAAAATGACTATAGAGTTTACCTCATTCCCATAATTTTTACGAGAATGCTTTTATGAGCTGTTAACTCTTGATTAATGAAATTAACAGCCAAATAATAACTAACGTCCCATAGAGACAAAACGCTGCACTGCAAGATATGTTATAGTTATCGACCCAAAGGCGTTCAATTAAAAATCGGCAATCTAAATTTGAAATCTAGCCATGACTCCTGAACTTGCACCTCATGAATTATGTATTCACTGTATGCAACTTTTGCAAAATCAGCAGACATGCCCGCATTGTGCTCAGGATAATCGACACTACAAGCCTCATCCACTATATTTAAAGCCTTACACACTGTTGCAACAACAATATGTGATAGGCAAAAGTATCGGACAAGGTGGCTTTGGGATTACCTATATTGGGCTAGATGTGTGGTTACAAAAGCGTGTTGCGATTAAAGAATATATGCCGACAGCATTAGCCACCCGTGATTTTATTAGTGCCGTTATTGTGCCGATAAAACAACAAGAATCTGCATTTATACAAGGTTTAAATACTTTTCTGAATGAAGCGCGTAATTTAGCAAAATTTGACCATCCTAATATCGTCCATGTACACAACTTCTTTGAAGAAAATCAAACAGGTTACATGGTGATGGATTACTTAGAAGGTCAAAGCTTAATTGATATTTTGATGGAGTCAAACGGCAGACTGTCAGTCAATCAAACTTTAGATATTATGCTACCTATTCTTGATGCACTGTCTGCAGTTCATGCAGAACACCTTTATCACCGCGATATTTCACCACACAATATTTATATTCTGACTGATGGTACACCGATTTTAATTGATTTCGGCGCAGCTCGGCATATTGTTGGAGAAAATAGCCGTAGTTTAGATTTGGTATTAAAACACGGTTATTCACCGATTGAACAATATTCAGGTAAAGGAAAAATTGGTGCATGGACAGATATTTACGCTTGTGGTGCACTAATGTATGTGATGTTAGTTGGGAGTTTGCCTCCTGCCGCGACAGATCGTTTTTATGAAGACAGCTTAATCTCACTTAAAGAATTTCCTAACTTAAATATTCCTGAATCGATTGCGGAAACCATTAATAAAGCCTTAAATATTAAGGCGGAACAACGTTTTCAATCCATTGCTGTATTTAAAGCCAGCTTATTAGGTCAGGAAATTCCACAGCAAATTTTATCGGAATCTAAGCCTAAAACCTATTTTTTAAGAAATCTGCTTATTTTAAGTATTTTTATCATCGCAATTTTAGTTGCCGCGTGGAAATTAGATTTTTCAGCAGCAGAATCAAACCCAATACCACAGTTGCAGCAACAAGCAGAACGCTATGTACAAACACAACAAATGCACTTGGCAGCTAAGACTTACGCTAAAATTTTAAACCATGATTCAGAGAATCAACAAGCTCAGCAAGGCTTAAAACAAATTAGCTCATATTATGAACAGCAGGCACAGCAAGCTTATGATAATAAAAACTTTACTCAAGCTATAGATAAAATAAAGCAAGGTTTAAGTTTATTCTCGAATCAAGCATCATTATTAAATTTACAACAAAAAATAACAGATGCAATCCAAACTCAAAAAATCAATAATCAAATTAACAAATTATTACAGCAAGCTCAGAAAAATATAACCAACAATCAATATAAAGCGGCTTATACACAATATCAATCTGTTCTAAATTTAGATAAAAATCAAAGTAATGCCATTCAAGGCTTACAATATGTCAAGCAATTTTATTTCAGCCAAGCGCAAGATAACAGTATCAATTTAAATCAGCGTTTAACTATCATAAGACAAGCTTTAGACCTCTTTCCACAAAATCATCAATTTATCTCGCTACAGAAAACTTTAATCACTGAACAAGATAAGCAACTGCACATTCAAACATTATTAAAAACTGCAAAAAAGCAACTTAAATCTTTGTATCTTACTGAACCATATAATGATAATGCTTATTCGACCTATCAAACATTATTGCAAATTGTACCAAATCACCCAAAAGCATTAGCGGGCTTGAATAAAATTGTAAATGCGTATATTAAATTAGCAAATTCAGAGCAAGATATAGAAAAAAGTTTACATTTTGTGCAAAAAGGCTTAAAAGTAATGCCGACTCATAGCGAGTTACTTAATTTAAAAACAAGTTTAGAAAAACGCCTGTTAGCTGAAAAATCAAAAATAATTGAACCTGTTGAAACTAAAGTAAAACCTGATCTAGTGACAAGATTGTTAAATCAAGCTCAGCAGCAAATGAATCAACGACAATATGAACTTGCGTATCGGACTTATCAAAAAATACTGCAACGACAAAAGAATCATTCGTTAGCATTGCAAGGTTTACAAAAAATTGGGGCGACTTATGAAACATTAGCCCGCCAACAATTTGAACAACAAAACTTTATTCAAGCCAGCTTATGGTTAGATAATGGCTTAATGCTATTTCCAGCTCATGCGGGCTTATTGCATTTACGCGAACGAGTAAAATTAGCCACTGTAACAATTGAAACGGCTGTTAAACCAACTGAAAAACCTAAGATTAAACCAATTGAACCCATTGAAATTATTAAAGAAAAAGTGACAGAACCTGAACGCAATATTATTTTTACACCCTCTTTCTGAACTTTACTATTCATCCGCTAAAGTGAAAATATTTTAATAAAATGTCCCAAGAAACACTCCAAGCTGACCAACACTTTGTAGATTGGTTTCGTACTGCATCTCCTTATATTTACATGCACCATGGTCGTACTTTCGTCATTAGTTTTGACGGTGATGCGTTACAACATCCTCATTTTAAAGACCTTATCCAAGATATAGCACTGCTTAACATTTTAGGTATTCGAGTCATTATTGTGTATGGTATTCGACCACAGATTGATGCGGCTCTACAGCAACGCGGTTTAGAAAGTAAGTTAGTCAATGGGCGACGTGTCACAGATGAGCAAGCTTTGCAATGTGTGCTATCAGCTTGTGGCGAAGTCAATTTGATGATTCAAAGTTATCTCTCTATGGGTTTAAGCAATGTCCCTGTTTCTGATACTAAAATTCAAGTGGTTTCGGGTAATTTTGTGATGGCAAAACCGTTGGGCGTGCAAGATGGCGTGGATTTTCATTACACAGGCGAAGTACGTAAAATTGACAGTAATGCGATTGCACACCAGTTAAATAAAGATGCGATTGTGCTGATTCCGCCCGTTGGACATTCTCCAACAGGTGAAATATTCAATTTATTGGCTGAGGAAGTTGCCACGGCGGTTGCGATTGAGTTGCGTGCGGCTAAATGGGTGTGTTTACATGAAAATATTGGCTTGCTGAATAATGATGAACAATTGGTGCGTCAACTAACTTTTTTTGAAGCTAAAAATTGGTTAAATAAGTCTTTGGATACAAATAGTCGAAATTTACTTGAAAATGCAATTAAAGCCTGTCGTAATGGTGTTGAGCGAGTGCATTTAATTACGCAAAAAATTGATGGTTCATTGTTACTGGAATTGTTTAGCCGCGATGGGATTGGCACTTTAATCAGTTATGATCCTTATGAAAATATCCGTCAAGCGTCGATTCAAGATATTGGTGGTTTACTTGAGTTAATTGATCCTTTGGAACAAGCAGGCGTATTGGTTAGACGTTCCAGAGAAAAATTAGAAATGGAAGTTGAACAATTTACCATTCAAGAACGTGATGGGATGATTGTAGCGTGTGCCGCCTTATATCCTTTTGCTCATGAGAAAACTGCCGAATTAGCTTGTTTTGCAGTACATGAAAAATATCGGGGAATGCGTAAAGGAGATGCGATATTGGCTTATTTAGAATTATTGGCGAAAGACCAAGGTTTAGAGAGTCTTTTTGTATTAACAACCCGTACAGCGCATTGGTTTATTGAAAGAGGTTTTGTGGAAATCGTCCCCGATATGCTACCGACAGAACGTCAGACATTATATAATTTACAGCGTAATTCTAAGGTTTTTATTAAATACTTAAATAAATAGCCAAAATAATGAGGAGTGCAAGATTTATCTTGCTTGTACAAACTTGCATTCCTGTCAGCTTAACTTAATGGCAGTGACGCGATGGGTCGCTTGCAAATTAAAATTTGCACTCCTG
>JAYQWJ020000247.1:0-5226 GCA_035829175.2 Candidatus Albibeggiatoa psychrophila | reverse complement strand
GTCCTAGCCATAACGTCCCGTAATATAGTCTTCGGTTTGTTTCTCACGCGGATTAGTGAATATACTGCTGGTATCGCCAAATTCAATCAATTCGCCCAAATACATAAAGGCGGTATAATCAGACACACGCGCCGCTTGCTGCATATTATGGGTGACAATCACAATCGTATAACGGTCTTTCAAATCATGAATTAATTCTTCAATTTTCAAAGTCGAAATAGGGTCTAAAGCAGAAGCAGGTTCATCTAATAATAAAATTTCAGGCTCAATCGCAATCGCACGCGCAATCACTAAACGCTGTTGCTGACCACCTGACATGCCTAACGCATTTTCGTGTAAACGGTCTTTAACTTCATCCCACAATGCAGCCCCTTTCAAAGACGCTTCAACTACTTCATCTAACACGCGACGTTCATTAATCCCTTGCAAACGTAAACCATACGCCACATTTTCATAAATCGATTTGGGGAAAGGATTGGGTTTTTGGAATACCATACCAACCCGGCGACGTAAATCAGCCACGTTTAACGAAGGCGCGTGAATTTCTTCGTCATGCAATAAAATTTCACCTTTAATCTTAACCCCATCAATCAAATCATTCATGCGATTAAAACAACGTAATAAAGTCGATTTACCACAACCACTAGGACCTATGTACGCCGTTACCCGTTTTTCAGGAATACGCATGCTTACGTTCTTAAGTGCTTGTTTCTCACCATTATTATAATAAAGATTTAAATCTTTAACTTCTAAACAAAAATTTTCGTGTTCTAAATCGAGTGCAAGCTCGCCACGTCCTATAGAAGCAATGTCTACACCACGAGTTAGCGTATTGTTTTGACTCATAATATTTCCTAAATTTTAAGTTCGTCTCGGCAATTATCGTGTTAGCAGCTACACTGTTTCTAAAGATTTGTATTGTTCACGTAAGCGGTTACGAATCCAAATCGCTGAAATATTGAGTAAGATAATAACTGCAACTAACAAGAACGCAGTGGCATATACCAAAGGTCGAGCGGCTTCCACATTAGGGCTTTGGAAACCAACATCATAAATATGAAAACCTAAGTGCATGAATTTTCTATCTAAATGGGCAAAAGGATAGTTAGCATCTACGACTAATGAAGGTGCTAATTTTACCACACCGACTAACATGAGAGGGGCTACTTCACCCGCTGCACGCGCAATCGCAAGGATTAAACCTGTCATCATTGCAGGACTCGCCATCGGCAACACAGTGCGCCATAAGGTTTCGGCTTTCGTCGCGCCAAGTGCCAAACTGCCTTCACGAATCGAACGTGGAATACGGGTTAAACCCTCTTCTGTTGAGACGATGACCACAGGTACAGTTAAAATCGCTAATGTAAGTGATGCCCAAATAATGCCGCCTGTGCCGAATGTGGGTGCGGGTAATGCCTCAGGAAAAAATACTTGGTCAATCGTACCACCGACTAAGTAGACAAAAAATCCTAAGCCAAACACACCATATACGATAGACGGTACGCCCGCAAGATTATTTACCGCAACTCGAATCGCACGGGTCACAAAGCCTTGTTTAGCATATTCACGTAAATACACCGCAGCAACTACGCCGAATGGAGTGACAATGATTGACATGATAAATACCATCATCACTGTACCAAAGATTGCAGGGAAAATACCACCTTCTGTATTCGCTTCACGCGGTTCATCTGAAACAAATTCCCACGCTTTCCACCCATAATGCTGAAGTTTGCCTGCTAAAGATAAGGCGTTTGGCCAATAAGCATAAACCACTTTGGAAAATGCAATTTCGACCACTTTGCCATCCATCACTTCGGCGGTAAAGCTATCACGTTTGATGTCTTGATATAATAGCGCGAGTTCTTTGCGTAATACTTGGTATTGAATATCATATTCAGAACGTTTTTCTGCTAAATAAACTTGTTCTTTGGCATCATCTTGGCGACCATCAAGTTCTAAACGTCGCTCATATAAACGCAAGCGTTCTAAAGCATAATTAATTTTGCCAATTTTATGTTTTTCAATCCGTGAGATTTTACGATATAACTCTGTAGAACGTTCTAAACGCTCAACAAATACTGCTTTGGCTGCATCACCTTCCGCAACCATTTGCCCATTTTCTTTAACCGATTTTAAATAACCGTAAAAATTACCCCATTCATGCCGTTCAACCACCATGATATTTTCTGGGTAAGTCATATCTTGTAATTTATCTTCTAAGACAGGACGAAAATCCAAACCGACTAAATCACGATTACCTGTTTTGAATAAATAACGTGTAACCCATTCGCCTTCTATATCTTTTTCGCCAGCAGCCCGTAAACGAGAAGCTGGGAGCACTTTTTCGCTGCGGATTTCACCGATTAAGCGTGTTGTTTCACCATCATTGACGTAATTGGCTTGAACCACTGCGCTTGGCCAGAAATGACCTAAACCGCGCACTGCAATCAATGACAATAAGCCAACAACGACAATAATACTAATCGACACAGCGGAGGCTGTTAGCCAAATCCAAGGGTCGCCACTTTTCCACCAATCTTTCATAAAAATCAATCCCAAAACAATTATCAATTAACAATTAACAATTACCAGTTAACAATGACCTAATTACTAAATATCAATTACTAACCACCAAACGTTAATATATTGTTTATATCTTAAATTTTTATTAAACGCTTTTTCAGCAGTACAAAACTTATTTTGCGTTATCATCCACTGCTAATTGTTCACTGCTAATTGATAATTGTTAATTGTTAATTGTTAATTGACTAAAGTGAGCTGTATTTACGGCGCAATCTATGTCTAACAATTTCAGCCAATGTGTTAAAGAAAAAAGTAAACACGAATAACACTAAGCCAGACAAAAATAAGACCCGATAATGGGTGCTATTCACTTCAGACTCTGGCATTTCAACCGCGATATTGGCTGATAATGTGCGTAAGCCTTGGAAAATACTAAAATCCATCACAGGCGTATTACCCGTTGCCATCAGTACGATCATAGTTTCACCCACCGCCCGACCAATACCAATCATGACCGCTGAGAAAATCCCCGGACTGGCAGTTAAAATCACTACTTTAATCATGGTTTGCCACAAAGTCGCGCCCAAAGCCAATGAACCAACCGTTAAATGTTTTGGTACGCTAAAGATGGCATCTTCGGTGATAGAAAAAATGCTTGGAATTACCGCTAAACCCATGGCAATCCCCACCACTAAAGCGTTACGTTGGTCAAAATCAAGTCCGATTGAACTGAGCCATAAACGCATATCACCATTAAATAACAATACTTCAACGGGATAGCTCAAGGTAAATGACAACCAACCTGCAAACAGGATGCTAGGGATTAATAAAGCCGCTTCCCAACCCGGAGGAATTTTGTATTTGATGGATTTAGGTACAAATTTCCACCATATATAAGCCGTGGCTAATACTGTAGTTGGCAGCATAATCAATAATATAAATACACCGGGTAAATTCATTTCAATCATAGGTGCGAGCCATAAACCTGCTAGAAAACCTAAAATGACCGTTGGCAATGCTTCCATGATTTCAATAGTGGGTTTTACCACGGTACGCATACCGGGTGACATAAAATAAGCGGCGTAAATCGCACCAAAAATTGCAATCGGTACGGCAACGAGCATCGCATAAAATGCGGCTTTCAGCGTGCCAAACGCCAATGGCATCATACTGAATTTAGGTTCAAAATCATTACTGGCAGAAGAGGATTGCCATAGATATTTGGGTTGTTCATGGCTTTCGTACCAGACTTTACCCCAAAGTGCATAAAATGAAATTTCAGGGTGTTCGTTATGAATATCCCACACTTGAATATCGCCATCTTTTTGTTCAACCAACATCACGTCAGCCCGTGGGGATATTGCAATATTTTGTAATTCTTTGGGTTTGGTGAAACTGTCTACCAAAATTTCACGATGAGCAGTTGAATGATAAATGCCCACTTGACCTGAATTATCTGCCAATAAAAAGCCTTTGCGACGTTCTTCTGGTGCAATCGAGACAATTTGTTGACCTTTATGTTGGGCAAATTCTCTAATTTTGGTTAAGTGCTCATTACCATTGGCATCCCGAACAGGAAACCATTGTGCAACTAAGCCGTCAGAATCGGCAATCAGCAGTGAAATATCACCCGTTAAAAACTCAATACTTGAAATATGTTGACCTTGAGCTGTGACTTGAACTTTCTCAATAAACTGTGGATGTTGTTTATCTTGAATATTAATTCGTGCAATATACCCTTGCGCATCAGCTAAATAAGCCAGTTTTTCTTCTTTGTCTAATAACACATGCGTGATTGCACCCAGTCCCAGTTCTGCCAGATTCAGTTCGCCTGCAACTCGGGTAAAGGTTTCTTCTTCGGTTAGAAAATCAATTTCTTTGATAAATCCCGAAAGAATAAAACGATTATCAGCAGTCACTGCGGCAACCATATTGGCTTGTTCGGTTAACTGTACATCAACATAGATTAAGGCTTGACCTTGGTCATCAATTGTCAGCGGTTCTTGTCCCAGCGGAAATTCGATGTTTGGTGCAATACTGCGCACGTTTTCATCATTTGCATCTTTTTTATAGCTGATGTCGTAAGCATGTTTTGCTATGACGGCGCGTCCATCATTCAGACCGTAGACAATGGCTGCAACAGAAGTATCACCATAACCAAAGCTTGAAACTTCAGTATTTTCTGGGGCTAAAGCTTGTTCTTTAATGATATTGCCGTGCTCTAAATTGAAAAATATGGCATGGGCTTTATCAGTAAAGCGGACACCAATCTCATTTTTCTCTTCGGCAGCTAAATGCACGGTTTTACCCAGTTCAGGGTGTGGTGCAGTGACTGTGTTGACTTCTTCATAACTCGCGGGAGTTAATAGCGGGAAGACCACATATAAGAGATAAAAGAAGATTAGCAATATCGCAAGAATGACACTGATACCACCTACAGTCATTGCATGACGTACTAGGTGATCTTTGAACGTGCGCCAACGGCGTAACCGCACAATGGCTGGATCATTTAATGCGCTTTTGATATCGAATGAAGGTTTGTTGGCTGCTGTACTCATAGGCTGCTAGAGTAGCTATTTTTTATGACATAAATATGACTTGATGAGGTGAATTTAGGGTAATTTTTAAGGTGTTAATAATTCGCATTATTTTACTATTGTACGCTTGATGTGGAATTAAAATAAGTTTTATAAAACAAAT
>JAYQWJ020000246.1:0-3221 GCA_035829175.2 Candidatus Albibeggiatoa psychrophila | reverse complement strand
AAGGGCGTTAGCGAGTGCGAATCAATTTGAGCTAGCCTTTGAACAGTTTAAACGCGCTTTAGAAATACAACCAAATGATATTGTAAG
This sequence comes from Candidatus Albibeggiatoa psychrophila, assembly GCA_035829175.2. Classification (GTDB taxonomy): domain Bacteria; phylum Pseudomonadota; class Gammaproteobacteria; order Beggiatoales; family Beggiatoaceae; genus Albibeggiatoa; species Albibeggiatoa psychrophila. Next base: position 3,134 of record JAYQWJ020000246.1, on the reverse strand, counting down.
CTTATTTGTGTATGCCACTCATTTAGAAATATCTTGTCAATTTGAACAAGCCATCATTTATTTTGAAAAAATGTTGCAATATCCTAAAAAATTATTTGATTGGCATTTTGAATATTTGTATTTCAAACTAGGACAACTGTATTATCAAACAGAGCAAAAAACTGAAGGAAAACATTATTTTGACTTGGCAATTGAACGCGCGGAACAAAAAGATGCAGCAAAATTACGCGCGGCACAACAAATATTAACAATTAAACCTTATAGTAATGATGCAATAGATATTCTGAAAGAAATTAACGAAAGCTCCACTGCATTTATCAATGCCCGTAAAACATTGTCTTTAAACTCAGTTGGACAAGATTATTATAAACTACATAATACTGAACAAACTCAATTAGATAAAAAAGCTATTAATAGTTCCATTTATCATAAAATCCTTAATCAAATTAATATATTAAAATGGTCAGCACAAGCACTTGAAAAAAACATCTCTGAGCTACAAACTGATTTTGCTGAAATTGTCCAAACGCTACAAACAATAGTTGATGAAATTGTCCATAGACGGGACGCTGAAAAGGCAGAATTACAAAAAATTGAAACGGATGATTATAATAAAATTCTCCAAACTATTGAAAAAACCGCACACGATATTGCAGATTATGTGAATAATGAAATGTTTGTGCTTAAAGCAAATATCACACTATGCCTTGCTCAACATGAAAAAAACTCAGCAAACTATACTGAAATAGAAGAATTATTGACTGAGGTTCACAATACAGAATCAGCTCTTAATAGTTTAAAAGGTATCAATGAATCTATTCAAATCAATAAAGCTTACTTTGAAGTTAAAGAAATATTCAGCATATTGCAAGATGGCTCACAGATTGAAAATGCTAAAATCTATATCCGTATTCAAAACCCAGAAACTAAATTAAATGGTGATTTAGCTAAAATCCGTAGTTTGCTCACTGAATTATTAGAAAATGCTATCCGACATAATGCTAAACAAAAAGATTTGAATTTATACTTTGATGCGCGTTATATTAAACAATTACCGATTCGTTTTATCGGTCAAGCTCGCAAACAAAATAAAATCTACTGTGGAAAAACCTATTTATTTATCAGCGTCAGTGATAATGGCAAAGGCATTCCAGACGACCAAAAAGAATGGGTATTTTTACCACTCAAAACTACCGATAATGAAAAAGGCTCAGGCTTAGGCTTGTTTATCATTCGTCAACATATTTTGGATATGCACGGCTACATTATTGAAACAGGAAAATCTAAGCAAGGTGCTTGTTTTGAAATCGTTTTACCATTAGAGGAAGAATAAATAATGTCTAGCATATCTCAATCCAGTATTCGCTTATTATTGATTGATGACCAACCTAAAGTATTATCCGTATGGGAAAAGATACTCACCAGCCAATACAACTATCAAGATATTACACTGGCAGAAAGTGCTAAAAAAGCAATCGAATTACTACAGCAAGGACATTATGAAGCCATTATTGCTGATATGCGTATGGAAAAAGATGATAGCGGATTTGATATTTTAGAGTTTGTCACACAACAAAAAATTAATGCGGTGGTGATTATTGTCACAGCTAATGATTCACCAAAAGATTGTCGACGCGCATTTCGTACAGGCGCATGGGATTACATATCAAAAAACAACAATGATATTTTCAATGAACTTAACCAATCCATTAAAGATGCAATGACATATCTGAATGAATGGGGCAATATCAAAGATGAAAAATGGGTTAAAGACAACTGGGAAACACTACTCACCGACTATTCAAATCAATACATTGCGGTGCTCAATCACAGTGTTATTGCCCACGCTGATAATCCAGAAAACTTAGATAATGAACTGAAAGCCAAACGTTTACCATTATTTCTACCTTATATCACCTGTGTACAAACGACCTCACCGCATCACACACCGATTTTAGAACTTATCCAACAACAAGAAAGCTGTCATTTAGAATTCAAAAAAAGTTATACCATCACAGAAAATACACACCAATTATCAGAACCCGAATTTAAACAACAACAAGAAAAACTCAAGCTAGAAGTAATGACAACCATTGCTGCATTTTTAAACTCAGGCGATGGCACACTTATCTTAGGTATTGAAGACGAACAACATGACATTATAGGTATCGATGCTGACTTGCAACAAATCAGTAAGAAAAAAGATCAAGACGGCTTTCAACTACACATTATTGACATTATAAAAGATAGAATTGGCGCAACCTTTACAGAGCTGATAACATTTCGTTGGGAAATAATTGAAGAAAAAACAATTGTAGCGATTGATGTAAAACGTGCTGAAAAACCCGTATTTTTCCGAGAAAAAATCACTAAAAACAAAGCTGAGAACAAGATTTACATTCGTTCTGACGGTCAAACGCTGCCAGTGACTAAACCAGAAGAAATTTATGATTTTATTTGGCAACGACTCTATCAAGCGATGGGTAAACCGTATTAAAAATGCTACAAGTGATTTCATTTTATGGTTTAACGTTTTAAATAAAAATCTTGCGTAATGACACGACCCATATTATCACTAAAATACATAGTTTTACCTTCCAAAGTACGATTATCAGGTTTTAGTTTAAACACACAGCAACCTATGATCATACCTTTCATGTCCTTATCTTCAAACATCAAAACCAACTGTCCCGAAGCAAATTGGCCTTCAGCAATAAACACCTTATTTGTATCTTTGCCTTGACGATCTATTAAACGTGTTACAGTCACTTTCACACAACGACTACGTTGCACAATCTTGGCAAAACCCATAGGCTCTGAACTATCAGCCACATCATAACTCACCCAATCTCCAGAAATATCAGGCATATCGAAAAATAAAGATTTCAAATAAGGCACAATTATAAAATGAAAAATCCGAGTGCTGAAAAAAATTGAAATGGTTGCTAAAATACCACTTGCAATACCCAAAATTAAATCATTCGTCATTTCAATCATCTCTTATAGATAAATTAAACAAACAACAGAATATTATCACAATTATAATCCTTAAAATTCATTTTGTTATCAATTTAAAAACACCCTCTTTCCACATAAAAATAGAAATCAAGTTATCACTTAACAAATAAATATTT
>JAYQWJ020000245.1:0-3142 GCA_035829175.2 Candidatus Albibeggiatoa psychrophila | reverse complement strand
TCTTATTCCAAACTGCGTAATATTAGCCTAAAATAATATTCATATATAAACATATTTTAAATTGATAATAATAATTCTTATAACAGCAAATAGTAATCGGTTTTACTCATAAGACTTAACTGGAGTGCAACATTAATTTTGCTCACCCATTTCTCCCAATACCGAGGAGGGTAACATGTCTCAAAAAACCATTGGCGCAAGCCTTCGAGCGCAAGGCATCAGTCGGCGTGGTTTTCTTAAATTCTGTGCGGCAACAGCATCTATGCTGGCACTGCCACCCGCGATGATTCCACAAATCGCCCAAGCCTTAGAAAATGCCAAACGTCAATCAGTAATTTGGCTGTCTTTTCAAGAATGTACGGGCTGTACCGAATCCTTAACCCGTTCCCACGCACCGACTTTAGAAAGTCTGATTTTTGATTTACTCTCCTTAGATTACCACCACACTTTACAAGCCGCATCGGGTGAAGCTGCCGAACATGCCCGCGAATTAGCCATGCAAGCCAACAAAGGTGAATATCTATTAATTGTTGATGGCTCAATCCCAACCGCCAATAAAGGCTATTCCACCATCGCAGGTATTAGCAACGTCGATATGTTCCACGAAGTCGCCAAAGATGCAAAAGCCATTATTGCCGTGGGTACATGTGCCGCATTCGGGGGCTTACCCAAAGCTGAACCCAATCCCACAGGCGCGGTTGCTGTACAAGATTTGATTACCGATAAACCTGTGATTAACGTCCCCGGTTGTCCTCCGATTCCAATGGTGATTACAGGCATTATCGCGCATTTCCTCACCTTTAATACCTTGCCAGAATTGGATTCACTAAAACGCCCCATGTCTTTTTATGGACAAAATATCCATGACCGTTGTTACCGCCGACCCTTCTATGATCGTGGACAATTTGCTGAAACCTTTGACGATGAAGGCGCGAAAAAAGGCTGGTGTTTATACAAACTCGGCTGTAAAGGCCCAACCACTTATAACGCCTGTGCCACGGCAAAATGGAATGAAGGCGTAAGCTTTCCGATTGAAGCGGGTCATGGCTGTCTGGGTTGTTCTGAGCCTGATTTCTGGGATGCGGGCAGTTTTTACAAAGCACTCTCCGTCCCATTATCGGGTACAGCACAAGCGGCGGGTTATGCGTTGGCAGCTGGGGCGGCAATGGGTGTGGCAGCGGGTGCGATGAATATGGCAAAACGCAATAATGCTCGCAAAACCCATGAAACAGTGACTATTGAAGATTTAGAACGGGAGGACTCATGAACTACGCAGAATTTTTACTCTGGGTTCGCGGCGACGCATTTCACTGGTCATTAGCGATTTTCATTTTTGGCGTGACTTTACGTTTATTAGAAATCATTTTACTAGGACGCAAAGCCAATTTAGCGGAAAAACGTGGCAGCGGCGTGGCTGGCGGTGTTCGCACCATTTTCAGTCGTTTCGTGCCGAATCATGCGGTATTACCCCGTGTTATCACAACCGTGGTTGCAGGCTATGTGTTTCATATCGGTTTATTCATCACCATACTGTTTTTCGCGCCCCACATTGTATTATTTGAAGCCGCCTTGGGTTTTAGCTGGTACTCATTACCCAATGCAATAATCGATTTCGCCACCATCATGGCAATTCTCGGCTTAATCGCATTGTTCATCAACCGTTTAACCAATCCCGTATTACGCTTGTTAACAGGCTTTGGTGATTGGCTTGCGTGGTTCGTCACCTTATTGCCTTTGGTCACGGGCTTCATGGCATTCCATCATTTAATTGAACCCTATCCGTTGATGCTCGCCTTGCATATTTTAAGCGTCGAATTGCTATTAATCGTATTCCCATTCACCAAACTGATGCACACCTTCACCCTATTCCTCGCCCGTTATTACACTGGTGAAAATGCAGGTCATAGAGGAGTTGAAATATGAGCAGCGCGAGTTTTGAACGTGGCTATCACGCATTTCAAGAACAAATCGACAGCAGTGTAGCGGCATATTTCCAGAGTTGTGTCCGTTGTGGCATCTGTGCTGAAGCCTGTTTGTTTTACACCGAAACCGATGACCCAAAATACACCCCGATTTACAAATTAGAGCCGTTACGCAAAGTTTGGGAACAGGAATACACACTGTGGGGCTGGTTAAAATCCAGCTTAGGCATGAGCCGCAAATTAAACGACGATGATTTAAAACAATGGAAACATCTTATTTATGATAGCTGTACCTTGTGCGGTCGTTGTTCAATGGTGTGTCCTGTGGGCAATGACATTGTCAGCATGATTCGTAAAGCCCGTGAAGGCATGGTCGCCGCAGGTCATTCACCAGAAGGTCAAATTGGTGCAGCAAAACGTGCGGTTACGATTGGCAGTCCGATGGGTGTAAAGTTGCCCGCCTTACAAGCCCAAGTCAAACACATTGAAAAAGACACGGGTTTAACCATTCCATTTGATGCGGAAGGCGCGGAATATCTGGTGTTATTGTCTTCGATGGAAATCATGAATTTTCCCGAATATTTAGAAGCCATTGCCAAAATTATGAAGCAAGCAGGCAAATCATGGACGCTCAGCAGTAAAGCTTTTGAGGCAACAAATACGGGGATTCAAATGGGTTCAAGTGACATTGCGCGGGAATTGGTCAGCCGCGTGGTCAATGCTGCGGAATCGTTAAAAGTAAAAACCGTCATCAGTCCTGAATGTGGTCACGCTTATACTGCGATTCGTTGGGAAGGGCCTAACCTCATGGGACGCGCGTTTGGCTTTAAAGTGAAACATATTATTGAAGTGTTGGACGAGTTACGTGCTGAAGGTTTATTGAAAACGGAAGGCTTTGAAGAACAACGTTTAACCTTCCACGATCCTTGTCAATTGGTTCGGCGCGGTGGCGTGGTGCAACAACCGCGTAATTTGATGAATATGATTAGTAAAGATTTCGTCGAAATGCCAGACGCGGGGATGATGAATTGGTGCTGTGGTGGCGGTGGCGGTCTCAGTGCGATTGAAGAAGCCGAGGAATTACGCACCCAAGTGTTTAAACACAAGAAAACCCAGCTTGAAGAAGTCAAAGTCGATGCGATGGTCACAGCTTGTGCAAACTGCCGTATCGTGATGGAAGAAGGTTTAGAAGCTTATAATATGGATATGCCGATTTTAGG
>JAYQWJ020000244.1:0-2299 GCA_035829175.2 Candidatus Albibeggiatoa psychrophila | reverse complement strand
TAAGGACTGCAAGCTTCTTTAAGTCTCTGACAAATTAGCAGCCCTATTAATCAATTATTTTTCAATTCGCTGGACTTCCATCACATTGGTCAAATTATCAATTTTTGCTAAAGCACGGCTTAATTGGTCAAGTCCTAATACTTCCATAGTAAACTGCATTTTTACCGTATCATCATTTTTATTGGTCAAGGTATTGGTCGCAAGAATATTAATTTTTTCATTGACCGCGATTTGACACACATCATGCAGCAAACCTTTACGATCATAAGCTAAAATTTGCACATTGAGAGAATACAGCAATGAATCTTCAGTTTTTGGGCTACCCCATTCAACTTCAATTAAGCGTTCATTATCCTCATTCTGCCAACGCAAAGCATTAGGACAATCTTGTCTATGCACCATAACACCACGCATTTTAGTCACATAACCAATCACTGCTTCATAAGGTATCGGTTTGCAACATCTTGCCGTTTGAGTCAGCAAATCGCCAATCCCGCGAATCCGAATATTTGAATGCTCTTGATTACTCGGTTCTTGGACAACAATAGGCTTAACTTTATCTTGAGCAGGAAAACATAAATCTTGTAATACACGCGCCACTTGAATAATGGTTAAATCACCACGACCCAATGAAGCCAAAAGTAAATCAGGCGAACCGAATCGCATTCTTTGTGCAAGCTGTTCTAAGGGGGCACTCACATTAAGTCGCGCTAATTCTTTATCTAATAAACGTTGTCCATCGGAAATATGTTGTTGAGAATTCTGCTTGGTTAACCAATGTCGAACTTTGGCTCTGGCACGAGAGGTTTGTAAATAACGCAAGTTAGGGTTTAACCAATCTCGATTTGGACGGGTTTCGTTAGAGGCTAAAATTTCAACTTGTTCGCCACTTTGCAGTTCATAATTCAATGAAACTAAATGCCCGCCTACTTTAGCACCTCGGCAACTATGGCCAAGTTGAGTATGAATGTGATAGGCAAAATCTAAGGGTGTCGCACCTTTGGGCAAATCAATGACTTTACCTTTTGGTGATAAAACATAAACCCTATCTTCACAAATTTCTGATTTAAAACGGTCAATCAAATCATCAGAATCAATATCATCATCACGCGTTTGTAAAATCTGCCGCAACCAAGCAATTTTAGAATTAAAACGTTGATCTTCTTGCGAATTTACACCTTCTTTATAACGCCAATGAGCAGCAACGCCTAGTTCAGCATGACGGTGCATGTCTAAAGTCCGAATTTGCACTTCAAACACTTTATTTTCAGGACCATAAACGGCTGTATGTAAAGATTGATAATTGTTATGTTTGGGTGATGCGATATAGTCATCAAATTCATGTGGAATTGGTTGCCATCTGCGATGCACAATACCCAACACCGTATAACACTGAGTCACACTTTGTACCAATACCCGCACCGCCAATACGTCAAAAATACGGTCGAAATTGGTTTGCTTGCGATTCATCTTATTCCAGATGCTATAAATATGCTTAGGACGGCCAGAAATTTCCGCTGCAATGCCTTCCTCTGCTAAAGCCTTGGTCAAATCAGACATAATGCCCTGAATATAGTTTTCACGATCTATACGGCGTTCATCTAATAATTTGGCTAATTTCTTATAGGCTTCAGGTTCTAAATGACGCAATGATAAGTCTTCCAACTCCCATTTTAGTTGCCAGATACCAAGACGATTTGCTAATGGCGCATACAAATCTAAGCTTTCTTGTGCCAAGCGACGGCGAACGGTTTCATCTTCAATATAAGATAAAGTGCGCATTTTATCTAAACGGTCAGCTAATTTAATCAATACTACCCGCACATCTTCAGCCATTGCTAGCAACATTTTACGAAAGCGTTCTTTTTGTTTATCTTCCCAATGTTGTTCAAAGGTGTCTTGACTGATTTCTTCAATCGCGTGCATTTTGGTGGTGTCTTCGATTAAACGCCGAATAGATGCGCCAAATCGTTTTTCAATTTTTTTTAAGGCTTTTGAATCACTGGCTTCGTGCAAAATGCCTGCAATTAACACATCAGTGTCCATGCCTAAGTCAGCTAATATATCAGCTACGGTGAGTACATGAGCAAGATAAGGGTCTCCTGAAACGCGCGTTTGATTGGCATGTATTTCATAGGCTAAATTACAAGCGTCTACTAAATTCTGCTTTTCTATTTCGCTGCGATGGGTGCAAATACGATTAACCCAGTGTGCAATATCAATCGGATCACTGCTGCCGGGTACTAAGAAAGGGTCTTTGACATTTACCATAGGTATGTTTCGATATTGGGCCTGTTAA
>JAYQWJ020000243.1:0-2737 GCA_035829175.2 Candidatus Albibeggiatoa psychrophila | reverse complement strand
TTGTAATAAATACTTAAGGTGAGCTGTACCTAACTTTATGTTAACATCAATTTTAAAAATATCACCATCTTCTAATTGGATATTAAGCTTATTAGCTCTTTCTTGGGCTGTTGATTCCATGAGTTGCATCAAACCTTTAGCACCTCTAATTGAAACTGCTGTTTTATTGAAATGACTTTCTTCTCGCATAACAGCATAAATCCAATTAATATTAGATATTAAGCTTTTTTGTCTGATAATTTTTTGAAAAGGTGTTGGGTAAAGTAAATTAAAATCTGTTAAGTTTAATTTCTCGCTAGTACGAATAGCAGCATTATACCATTGCCATTTTTTAGCAAGCACTACCATTATCACTTGCTCTTCAGATGCTAATTGAGGCACTTTATGATGCCATTCTTGTTGTGCATAATCCTGTAAATCTAATAGGTAAGCTTCGCGTATGCGTAATAATTCTTGTCTTCTCAACATCAATGCTTTTTTTTGTTCGGAAGAAACATGAATACGGTTTATCGATAGTGAATAGTGTTTGCCTAAGTGTTGGGCAGCTAAAAAACCATAATAGGTCAGTTCTGTAGCAAGTTGTTTGTAAATATCTTTAGCTTTTTGTGAATTATCCATTTTCTCTAGACTACGAGCTTTCCAATACTCCCACTGCGCATGGTGATGCTGATATATCTCAGAAGGAAGTCCTTTTATGAAATCATGTAGAGCTGACCAGTTTTGTTGTTCTAATAATGCTTGAAACAATACTTGTGTCATTCTTTCTTGGGTTCTTGAACTAAGATGGTTAAAGTTCACTTCTTGCAAACGATTGATAGTGTCATCTTGTTTTTGCCAATGACTATTCATAGCAATATATGCTAACAATTCATTGCTTTTTCTATTGTTATATCCAGAAAAATTACTTTGCCAAGCAGTGTATGCAGCATTATTTGTCTGGTGTCGTTTTGCTTGAGCAACAATTTTCCAAAATTTATTATTTTTAAATGATTGAAAATTATACTGCTTACTATTATTAGTAAGGTAATTACCCAAAGCCAGTCGCCCCTCTTGTATTGTTGAGTCAAGTCGTTGAGCAAATAAATCTTTTGTCAATAATTTTTTTTGGCTTGCCCACTCAAACACAGGGTCACAGGAGTTTGGCTGTGATCTACCGACACGCCATAAATCTTTAAACATATCTTGTTCTTGTGTGTCTAATCGTCCTTTAGTTTTAATTTGTGCATTTAAATAGTAACAGCGTAATTTGTTGTTATCATTATTACTTTGATATTGATGAGTTTTTAAAAATTTTTTCCAACTTCCTGATTTAGCAAGTTCTAAAAGTAAATTTTGACGAAAATGAGGATGATTTGTTAGAAAGGTATTAATTTCTTGAGTTGACACTGTAGAAAAATTATTAATGAGATAAAAATAACTCAGATAATCTGTGATTGGATAATTTGAAATATCTGATGTATCTTTTTCTAAAGTTTGTAAACTTGGATAATTACCTTGTTGTAACTTGTGGTAAATTTGTTTAAAGGTATCTCTTTCTGTACTAAAATTTGGTAGTGTTGACATCTCTCCATTATCGGTTGGTGTATTTTTTACAATTTTAGAAGCGTTATCAGTGGATTGATGACTTTGGATTGTGGGTGTAGTAGTTGAGGATGACGACAGGGTATTAAAAATAATCCCTAAAAGTAGTAGCATAATAAATAATAAGGTGAGAGGCCAACGTTTAAGTATAGAATATAATCTTACTAATACTTTGCTTTTAAATGTTTCATCATTAATTAAATGATTTTGCCAAAGCAACCACAAAAACGGGTCTTCAACACGATTAGGTCTCAGTTTTTCAATTTTATTTGTACCATGTGGATTACTACCTAATGCTGTTAGTCCAAAAAAAGCATGTTGTTTAAAGTTACTATTTAAAATAGGTATAAAACTGCCGCTTGTCCACTCTTTGACAAGTGCTTCCATCTCACTGTTAACACTTTTAAATTCACCTAAATTAAAATGCCCTTCATGTTTACTACTATATTTTAAAGCACTACTTGAGTCTAAAATAGGCTCTACTGCATCCATTTTTGAAAATGCAACTGCAATGGGAATATTAATTAATTGTGTTTGCTTAAGCCGTTTAGCTTGACGAATAAGATTAGATACACGCACTAAAATGTCTTCAGCTTCTGTACTGTCTAGGGGTAATGCTGTATCTGCTGGTAATTTAGCTTGTAATTCTGGGAGTTGCAAAGGGTCAAATAATAAAATAATCCCCGCAGAGTTGTAAATATATTTATTTTCTGTCCTCATAGTATCTTCTGCATTTAAATCTTCACCCGCCGCGTCGAAAAATACTAGAGTAACTACTGCTTTGATATGCTGTCTAAATAACCACCGTTCTGTAAAAGAGAGAGTATAAATTAAAGGCTTTTTAACGTTTCTATCAGCCCGGGCAGAACGTGTTTTCATTAATACTTCATGTTTACGAAAAATGGGATTATAGAAATCTTCACGATAGCGTTGAATCGTTTTGTCATTAATGGGATGCAAAGCACAGTGAAAATCTTCACTCAATTGGGTTTTAATCGTTTCAATTAAAACTGCGATATAGTGACTTTTACCTGCGTCAGGTGCACCTACAATTGCAAAAATGAGATCATCATATTCTCCAACAGTATAAGGCAACTCTGAATGGCATTTAGGACAAATACGTGTTGTTGTTTTCTGTCCACAAGCATGGCAAGAT
>JAYQWJ020000242.1:0-4041 GCA_035829175.2 Candidatus Albibeggiatoa psychrophila | reverse complement strand
ATGCTTCACATTGCTATTTGGATGCAAATTGGTGTTTGCGACGTTACTGATAAAAACGATAACTATTTACTGATAACTGCTCATTGATAATTGTTCGTCGATAATTGATAATTGTCCACTAATAACTGTTCACTGTTTAGAAGAAGACATGCCAAAACGTACCGACATCAAAAGTATTTTAATTATTGGGGCTGGACCTATCGTCATTGGGCAAGCCTGTGAATTCGATTATTCTGGCGCACAAGCCTGCAAAGCATTGAGACAAGAAGGTTATCGCGTCATTTTGGTTAATTCCAACCCAGCAACCATCATGACAGACCCTGAAATGGCCGATGCAACCTATATCGAACCCATTGAATGGGAAACCGTTGCACGAATTATTGAAAAAGAACAACCCGATGCCTTATTGCCCACCATGGGCGGACAGACCGCATTAAATTGTTCATTGGAACTACACCAAAAAGGCGTGCTAGACAAATACAATGTAGAAATGATTGGCGCGACTGAAGACGCGATTGAAAAAGCCGAGAATCGAGAAAAATTCCGCACTGCGATGCAAAAAATTGGTTTAGATATGCCAACCTCTTTTATTGCCCATACCATGCAAGAATCTTTTGATGCACAGGCACAATTAGGCTATCCCGCAGTGATTCGTCCATCTTTTACATTAGGTGGCAGCGGTGGCGGTATCGCGTATAACCGTGAAGAATTTGAAGCCATTTGTAATCGTGGTTTAGAATTATCGCCGATTAGCGAACTGTTGATTGAAGAATCAATTTTAGGCTGGAAAGAGTATGAAATGGAAGTGGTGCGAGATAAAAACGATAACTGCATCATTGTGTGTTCAATTGAAAACCTAGACCCAATGGGCGTACACACAGGCGACTCGATTACTGTTGCACCAGCACAAACCTTGACTGACAAAGAATACCAAATCATGCGTAATGCTTCACTCGAAGTGCTGCGTGAAATTGGGGTTGATACGGGTGGTTCAAACGTTCAATTTGCGATTAATCCTGAAAATGGTCGGATGATTATTATTGAAATGAATCCGCGCGTGTCTCGTTCATCGGCATTGGCATCAAAAGCCACAGGTTTTCCAATTGCCAAAGTCGCGGCAAAATTAGCCATTGGTTACACCTTAGACGAATTAGCCAACGAAATTACAGGCGGTGCAACTCCCGCATCATTTGAGCCAAGCATTGATTATGTAGTGACTAAAATCCCACGTTTTACTTTTGAAAAATTTCCCCAAGCTGATCCCGTGTTAACCACGCAAATGAAATCAGTCGGCGAAGTGATGGCAATTGGGCGCACATTCCAAGAATCATTACAAAAAGCCATACGTGGTTTAGAAACAGGTATGACAGGCTTTAACTCACAATTGAAATACACTGATTTAACCACCGATACCGTTAAAGGTGAGTTACGGATTCAATTGAATTCTCCAAGCCCTGATCGTTTGTGGTATGTCGGCGATGCGTTTCGCGCAGGTTGGACATTAGAAGATGTATACCAATTTACTAAAATTGACCCTTGGTTCTTAGTCCAAATTGAAAACCTAATTGATGAAGAAAGTAGTATTGCAGTAGGTGGCATGGAATCATTGGATTATGACCGTTTATATTGCTTGAAACGTAAAGGTTTTGCTGATGCGCGGATTGCCGAATTATTAGATGTATCGGAAGCTAAAATACGTCAACATCGTCATCAACTTAATATTCGTCCTGTGTACAAACGAGTTGACTCTTGTGCAGCAGAATTTGCTGTTTCAACCGCTTACATGTATTCCACTTATGAAGAAGAATGTGAAGCCCAACCGACAGATAACGAAAAAATTATGGTTTTAGGTGGCGGACCTAACCGTATCGGTCAAGGAATTGAGTTTGATTATTGTTGTGTACAAGCCGCATTTTCACTTAGTGAATCAGGTTATGAGACCATTATGGTGAATTGTAATCCTGAAACTGTTTCAACCGATTATGATACCTCAGACCGTTTATATTTTGAGCCGTTGACCTTGGAAGATGTGTTAGAAATTATTCACGTTGAAAATCCAAAAGGCGTAATTGTGCAATATGGTGGTCAAACGCCATTGAAATTAGCCCGTGAACTAGAAGCTGCAAATGCACCCATTATTGGGACAAGTCCAGATTCAATTGATTTAGCCGAAGATCGTGAACGTTTCCAGCAATTGGTTGATAAATTAGGTTTGCGTCAACCACCGAATCGTATTGCGCGAAATCAAGAAGAGGCCGTTCATTTAGCTGAACAAGTCGGTTATCCGTTAGTTGTTCGCCCTTCTTATGTTTTGGGTGGTCGGGCAATGGATATTGTTTACAATGCTGATGAATTAACTTCGTATATGACTGAAGCGGTTTCAGTTTCGAATGAATCCCCTGTGTTACTTGATCGATTCTTAGACCAAGCGGTGGAAGTGGATGTTGACGCGATTTGTGATGGCGAAAATGTACTGATTGGTGGTATTATGGAGCACATTGAACAAGCGGGTGTCCACTCTGGCGATTCGGCTTGTTCGCTGCCACCTTATGGCTTATCGCCGATGATTCAAGACCAATTACGGGTTCAGATGACACGTTTGGCGAAGGCTTTGAATGTGGTTGGTTTAGTCAATGCTCAATTTGCCATTCAAAACCAAACTATCTATATCCTTGAAGTGAATCCTCGTGCCTCTCGTACTGTGCCTTTTGTCTCTAAGGCAACGGGTTTGTCATTGGCGCGGATTGCAGCACGTTGTATGGTCGGTCAAACACTGATAGAGCAAGGCGCAACTCAAGAATGTATCCCTAGTTATTACTCGGTGAAAGAGGCAGTATTCCCATTTGCTAAATTTATTGGCGTTGACCCATTATTAACACCAGAAATGAAATCCACAGGTGAAGTGATGGGCGTAGGTCGCAGTTTTGGTGAGGCGTTTGCTAAAGCCCAGTTGGGTGGTGGGACTAACTTACCTACATCAGGTATTGCATTCTTAAGTCTACGTGATGTGGATAAAGTACCAGCAGTTGATGTCGCGAGAGATTTGATTGATTTAGGCTTTAAATTAGTTGGAACTCGGGGTACAGCACGTTCATTACAAGAAGCAGGGATTGAATGTAAGCAAATTAACAAAGTGTTAGAAGGTCGTCCTCATATTGTTGATGCGATTAAAAATGATGAAATTAGTTATATCATCAACACCACTGAAGGCAAGCAAGCGATTTCGGATTCATTTACGATTCGCCGTTCTGCGTTACAGCATAGCATTACCTATACGACGACAATTTCAGGCGCAATAGCGACTATTTTGGCATTAAAAACGGTTGATTCAAGAGAGGTTAACCGTTTACAGGATTTACATAAAGAATTATTAGGGGATAAGGTATGATGCAAAAATCACCCATGACGGTACGCGGTGCAGAATTATTAAAAACGGAATTAGAACGTTTAAAAAATGTGGAACGTCCCAAAATTGCCCAAGCGATTTCTGATGCCAGAGAATTGGGGGATTTGAAAGAAAATGCGGAATATCATGCTGCACGCGAGCAACAAAGCTTTAATGAAGGTCGCGTCATGGAGCTAGAAGGTAAGCTAGGTCGCGCTGAAATCATTGATGTCACTAAGCTAAAGGCGGGTGGCAAAGTAGTATTTGGTACGACTGTGGATTTGGTCAATGTCGATACTGATGCAGAAGTGAGTTATCGCATTGTCGGTGAAGATGAAGCGGATATTAAACAAAATATGGTGTCGATTACGTCACCGATTGCCCGTGCATTGATTGGCAAATATAAGGATGATGAAGTGGTGGTGAAAGCGCCCAGCGGTGAAATCATCTATGAAGTGTTGGCAGTGAAGTATATTTAGTTTTTGTGGCTTGTTCCTAGGTTCTATCAAACTGAATTTTGGAGCAAGTCTATAATTCTATAATTTTGCCGCTAATTTTTTGTCTAATCACGCAATACCTTTTGTATTTCTAGTGGCTCTTTGTCCTTAAAGCAGCTGATTTCTGGTAAATCTTTAGCAATATCCGTTAACAATTAT
>JAYQWJ020000241.1:0-12410 GCA_035829175.2 Candidatus Albibeggiatoa psychrophila | reverse complement strand
GTCGCCGATGCGCTATCCCTCCCCGACCTGAAGGACGGGGTTTCTCGCGCAAAATATTTGATGAGAATGGTTTTACATGATTATTTTGAAGCTTTAGAAGGAGGCGGCCGCTTATCCAGCATTTTGGCGCGTGACCTTGATTGTGCTATCGGCTATGGATTTGCAAAATCAGAACATCCTTTTTTAGCGCGATTGGACAAGCAATATAATTTAAAAGCACATAGTAATATTCCTTTATGGCGACAATATCAGCTTTCCAGAGCATTTACCCATCAAACAACATTTTTAAGCCAATATGAACAAGTGATTTACAGCGGGTTTTATACCCCTTTAGCGATTCAAAATCATCAACATGGGCAAAATATTTTATATTGTCATACGCCACCACGTTTTGTTTATGATCAAAAAGATTTTTATTTGCAACAAGTTGCTTTGCCTTTACGTCCATTGCTCAATGCTTTTACCCGCTATTTGCAGCCACGTTATGAACAAGCGGTGCAACAAATGGATGTGATTATTGCCAATTCAAAAAACATTCAACAACGCATTAAATATTATTTAAATCAACAATCTACCGTGATTTATCCGCCTTGTGACATTCAAAATTATCGCTGGCAAACCCAAGCTGATTACTATTTATCAACAGCACGATTAGACCCCTTGAAACGAGTTGATAAAATTGTCCAAGCCTTTAAATTATTGCCCAAAAAAAAGCTGATTATTGCGTCGGGTGGGAGTGAATTGCTGAAATTACAAAAATTAGCTCAAAATGCGCCTAATATTCAATTTACAGGTTGGTTAAGCGACAGCCAGTTGCAAGATTTAATCGCCAATGCTATCGCAACTATTTATTTGCCACACAATGAAGATTTCGGCATGTCACCTGTAGAATCAATGGCGGCGGGTAAGCCTGTGATTGGGGTTGCTGAAGGCGGTTTGCTGGAGACGATTATTCCACATCAAACAGGTTTGTTGTTATCATCAGATTTTGTGGTGGATGATTTGATTGCGGCGATTCAACACTTGGATAAACCAACGGCATTGGCGATGCGTGAAACTTGTGAACAAACTGCCCAGAAATTTAGCACGGAGCATTTTATTCAACAAATTCAGACGCTTTTAGAACGCTTTTGATACAAGTTGCTTTTATTCGATTTTCAACCCATCATATTCATCACAACACCTAACCGATAGAATCCACAATGTTTGCGCGACTTAAAGAAGAAATTAACTGCGTTTTTGAACGTGATCCAGCCGCTCGTAACAGCTTTGAAATCCTAACTAATTATCCCGGTCTCCATGCGATTTTATTCCATCGTCTCAATCATAAATTATGGAATGCGGGTTGGTATTGGTTGGGGCGCACTTCTTCTACATTTGCCAGATGGTTAACGGGAGTTGAAATTCATCCCGGTGCGACGATTGGTGAACGATTTTTTATTGACCATGGGATGGGGATTGTGATTGGGGAAACGGCTGAAATTGGCAATGATTGCACTTTATATCACGGCGTGACTTTGGGCGGTACGAGTTGGCAAAAAGGTAAACGTCATCCAACTTTGGGGCGCGATGTGGTTGTGGGTGCGGGTGCAAAAGTGCTTGGGCCGATTCATATTGGTGATGGGGCGCGAATTGGCTCAAATGCGGTGGTTGTAAAAGATGTGCCTTCTGGGGCGACAGTGGTTGGAATTCCCGCGCGGATTGTCAAAATTGATGAAAATTATAAATTGACGCATAAGAAAATGATTGAACAGAAGATTTTTGATGCGTATGGAATGCCGATAGATGTGTCTGATGTCGACCCGATGCAACATGCCATTAATCACATGCTGGATGATATTGAAATCATGGATAGAAAAATGCAGTCAATGTGCAAAGCGTTGAAAGCCATGGGTTATGAAGATGATACGGGGGATTTAGATTCTTGCCAAATTCGAGTTCGAGCCTCAGTTGAAAATAAGGATTAGTGGTTTTGGTTTTTATACTTCTTGAGCTTTTAAGGTTTGATTAAATCAGGCTCATAGGAGTGCGAAATTCATTTTGCACAAGCAAGATAAATCTTGCACTCCAAATTATTTTACAAATCTAAACTCGTACCCCGTCCAATGGCATAATAATTAAAACCACGCGCTTGCATTTTCTGTGGCTCGTATAAATTACGCCCATCAAAAATAACCGCTTGTTTCAATTTCTGTTTAATCACATCAAAATTAGGACTACGGAACATGCGCCATTCAGTGATAATAATCAACGCTTCGGCATTGTCTAAAGCGATCTCTGGTGTATCGCACAATTGCAAATCATCGCGCTCACCGTAAATACGTGTCGCCTCTGGCATCGCCTCAGGATCATAAGCTTGGACAATCGCGCCTTGTTCCCATAATGCTTCCATCAAATAACGGCTGGGTGCTTCACGCATATCATCCGTGTTGGGTTTAAACGCCAAGCCCCACAATGCAAAACGCTTACCTTGCAGCTCACCATTAAAATATTTTTGAACTTTATTAAATAAATTTAGACGTTGTAAATCATTTACTTGTAGCACAGCATTTAATACTTTTGGCTCAATATTCACATCTTCAGCAATTTTAGCCAAAGCTCTCACATCTTTTGGGAAACATGAGCCGCCAAAGCCTGCACCGGGATAAATAAAATCAAAACCAATACGTGGGTCAGAACCGATGCCAATTCGTACACTTTCAATATCCGCCCCGACTTGCTCAGCAATATTTGCCATTTCATTCATAAAACTGATTTTAGTTGCGAGCATTGCATTGGCTGCATATTTGGTTAATTCCGCTGAACGTAGATCCATAATAATCAAACGGTCGTGATTACGGTTAAATGGTAGATATAATTCACGCATCACGTCTGCGGCTCGTTCACTATTTGTACCAATCACAATACGGTCTGGTTTCATGAAATCATTAATTGCAGCCCCTTCTTTTAAAAATTCGGGGTTTGAAATAATATCAAATTCAAATTGTCCACCACGAGCGGCTAAAGTTTCAGCGATTTTTGCATGAACTTTGTCTGCTGTTCCCACGGGCACGGTTGATTTATCCATAATAACTTTATATCCATCCATATACTGACCGATAGATTGCGCCACTTGCAACACATATTGTAAATCGGCAGAACCATCTTCATCTGGCGGCGTTCCTACTGCGATACATTGTATTTCACCATGCTTGACTGCCATTTCAGTATCACAAGTGAATTGAATTCGACCGCTGGCTAAATTGGATTTGAGTAAGTTTTCTAAGCCTGATTCATAAATAGGTGATTTCCCTTGGCATAACATATTTGTTTTATTTTCATCAACATCCACACATATCACATGATTGCCTACTTCTGCTAAGCATACTCCTGTTACCAATCCAACATAGCCAGAACCAAAAACGGTAATACGCATTATTGAAAGCTCCTATTTAGGCATAATTTAAATCAATTGTTTTCTTAAATGACCCATTTGACCGTATTAGCTCGTTACCAAACTCTATATTCTATTTGGTAATGCCTGTTCATCAAACTCTGTTTAAAGAAGTTGTTACAAAATTCTAAATGAACAATGTGACAAGATAAACGAGCCATTCAAAAATCAACGCATCGCCCAAACCCGCATCAAAGATAATAATTTATTCATATCAACGGGTTTAGCCAAATAATCACTTGCACCCGCTTCAATACATTTATTCGCATCTTCTTTCATCGCTTTAGCAGTCAAGGCAATAATCGGCAATTTACGGAAAAGGCTTTGCTGACGAATGCGTTGCATGGTTTCATAACCGTCCATCTCTGGCATCATAATATCCATCAACACAATATCAATATCATGGATTTTCTCAAGTTGTTCTAAAGCTCGTTTTCCATTTGGGGCCATAAACACTTTCATGCCTTTGCTTTCTAAAGTCGCGGTCAAAGCAAACACATTGCGTGCATCATCATCAACCAACAAGATTTTCTTATCTCTCAGTTGTGCTTCTTTGTCATGGATAAGCTTCAATATTTCTTGCTGGGCTTGAGGCAAATGCGATTCAACTTGATGCAAAAATAATGTCGCTTCATCCAACAAATGCTCAGGTGACATCACCGTTTTAAGCGTGAGCTGGCTATTATAAGTTTGTAACGCAGTTTCCTCTTGTGCAGTTAAAGGACGCTCTGGATAAATGATAATCGGAATATCTAACAAGCTATTATTAGTAGCAAAATCAGTAAGTAATTTGATGCCACTGTCATTTTCAACCGTTAAATCCAACACCACACATTCATATTCAGCTTGTGCCAATTTTTCCAATGCCTCCGCACAATGGTTGGCTCTGACAATCTGCACTTGTTCATTATCGAGAATATCTAAAATGTTTTGATAATGCTCTTCACTGTCTGCGATAACCAAAAGATTCTTAACTGCTTTGTCAATAAAATGCTCAATTTTACTAAACGTATCACCCAACTCCGTGAGGCCAATCGGTTTCAAAGCATAGCCAATCGCTCCCATATTCTTCGCTTGTTGTTGATGACTGTCGCCAGAAATAAAATGCACTGGAATATGCCGAGTTTCAGAATTATCTTTTAGATGCTCCATCACACTGAACCCATCCACTTCAGGCAAGCCTATGTCAAGAATAATCGCGCTAGGTTTATAATGTTCAGCCAATTCGATGCCACTACGTCCATCTGCGGCAAGTAAGCATTTAAAGCCTTTTTCTTGCGCCAATTGTTGGATAATTCGAGCAAAATCGTGTTCATCTTCAATAATTAATAAAGACTTATCCTTTGGTTGTAAATGCTCACGGTCATCATCGAAAATAACGGTTTTTTTGGCGGCGACTTGATGTGTTGGAACTTTGGCGGGTGCTTGTATAAAAGCTGAAGGCGCAAGGTTCTTAGGCGGTTCGGTCACAATGGGTTTAGATTTGATTTCAGCTTGCTTGGCTGCTGGATCATAGGTTTCAGGTAAGAAAATGGTAAAACAACTGCCTTGATCGGTCTCACTGCTTAATTGAATTTCGCCACCCATTAATTGTGCAAGTTGGCGCGAAATCGATAAACCCAAACCCGTACCGCCAAAACGACGACTGGTAGTACCATCGGCTTGTTGAAACGCTTCAAAGATAATTCTTTGTTTCTCTTTCGCAATGCCAATCCCCGTATCGCTGACACTGATGGCAATCGTATGGTCTGGGTCAAGATTGCTGCGGGATAAATCATCATCAGTATTAGGATGACGTATTTCTAAGGTAATACCACCTTGTTTGGTGAATTTAAACCCATTTGACAACAGATTATTGATAATTTGATTGAGGCGTTGTGTATCGCTGTAAATGGTATCGGGTAAATCATCAGCGGGTTTAATCTCAAAATAAAGTGATTTCTCTTCCGCGACGTGCATGAATTTTTGTTTTAATATCTGCACCATTTCGGATAAAACGATGGTTTCTGCTTGAATTTCAACTTTGCCCGCTTCAACTTTGGAAAGATCAAGAATCTCATTAATCAAAGTCAATAAATCATTGCCCGCGCTGTAAATAGTTTGAGCGCATTCAAGTTGCTTGTTGCTTAAATTTTGCTCTTTATTTTCGATTAACAATTGCGCCAGAATTAACAGACTATTCAAAGGAGTACGCAATTCATGTGACATGTTAGCAAGGAATTCTGATTTATATTTGCTAGCAAGTTCTAAGTCTTCAGCTTTGGTTTGAATCGCTATTTTAGCTTTTTCCAACTCTTGATTTTTCTGTTTAACTGCTGCCTGCTGTTCTGTCATCAATTTATCGCGGGCTTCTAATTCTTCATTAGTTTGACGCAATTCTTCTTGTTGAACTTGTAATTCTTCTTGTTGAGATTGCATTTGTTCGGTTTGAGAGCGTAATTCTTCGGTTTGTGCTTGCAACTCCTCATTGGTTTGCTGCATTTGCTCTTGTTGTGAGATTAATTCCTCTGATTGAGCTTGGCTTTGCTCTAATAATGCCTGCATCTTGGTGCGGGATTCTGCGGTATTAATCGCAATCGCCACGCTGGGCATGATTTGCGCTAAAAATTCTAATTGCACATCAGTGAAAACGGTTAAAGAAGCCAGTTCAATTACGCCTTTGACTTCAGATTCATACAAGAATGGAATCACTAAAATCTCAGTCGGTGCAGCCTCACCCAAACTGGATTGGATGTTGATATAATCTTTAGGTGAATGGTTAATCGTAAATGATTTTTTCTCATAAGCGGCTTGTCCCACAATGCCATCACCGATTTGAATCGTATTTGCGCCATCCGTGCGCCGTACATAAGCATGAGATGCAATCATTTTTAAATAAGGTTCATTATCCTGTTCCTTAAACAGTGAATGAAATACCCCAACTTTCGCATTCACATAAGGGGTTAAGAAATTGATAATATTTTCCGACAGTTGTTTAATATCTTGTTCACCGCTGACTTGTTCACTAAATTGGGTTTGTCCACTTTTCAGCCAATTTTCAGTCTCATTTTTATTTTTTGCTTGCGCAAGTTGTGAGGCGGTTGATTCCAACGCGGTTTTTAAATGAATAAAATCACCTGCATATTTTCCCGTGATTTGAACCTGCATATTGCCATCAGCAAGTTGTTTTAACACTTCTCCCGTTTCATTGAGAATTAAGCGCAGTTCTTTAACCATCAATTGTACAGAAGCATAAACTCCCGTTGTCTTACGTCCCGTATCTTCAAAAACAACCGCTAAATTACCTTGTGCCACTTGTGCTGTAATATGTGAAATGGCAGTAGGTTCACCACCGATTTGGTATAAAATCTCACGAATGATATAAATGCCCGCGCCAATGCCGAATAACAACAATATTGCCGTACCCCAAAACAAGCTATTAATACTCATCTCAGCCAAAGCCAGACTTTTTTCACGTCGTTCTACCATTAAACTTTGTTCTTCTGCACTAAAATCCGCCATTTTTTCTCGAAATTGGTCAAAGTATTGTTTTCCCTTACCTATTCCTACTATCTTTGCCACATCATCCATGGTTTTTGCATCACCAATTTGGCGGCGTAAATGAATTAAAGGCTCAACTACTTTTAGCTGCCATTCTTCTAAAGTATGGGTAATTTCTTCTAACAAACTCATTTGAGCAGGATGATTTGATACAGTTTGCTTTAAACTATAAAGTGTTTGTTTTAATGATTTTTTACCATCGTTATAAGGTTCTAAGAACTCTTCTTTACCAGATAACAGAAAACCACGCATCCCTGTTTCCATATCAATCCCATGAGTTAGAATAGTCTTGGCGGCAGTCATTTCTTCATAAATCTGTTCTACCAAATTATCGGATTCACTAATGGCTTCAATATCTTTACTTTTTTGATTTAATAGTATTTTTTCTTGATTAATAAAGGTTTTGATTTGCTGTCTAAATGTATCAAAATAAGTTTTCCCGCGTGCTTTCGCAACTTCTTTAGCCAAGTCATTCATGGTTTTGGCATCACCTATTTTGCGGCGTAATTCAATTTGTACCTCAATCCATTCTTCACGCCATTTTTGAATGATTTCTTCTGCCTGTTCTAGACGTTTAACTTGTTTGGGATTATCACTTACAATAGTTTGTAGCTGTTCGACTTGCTTATTAAACTCGCTAACACCGTGTAAATAAGGCTGTAAAAAAGCTTCTTGACCTGTCAATAAAAAGCCTCGCGCACTGGTTTCCATATCTGTTGCAGTCGCTTGAATCATTTTCGCGTGACTGATAGATTGATAGG
Source organism: Candidatus Albibeggiatoa psychrophila (assembly GCA_035829175.2). Taxonomy (GTDB): domain Bacteria; phylum Pseudomonadota; class Gammaproteobacteria; order Beggiatoales; family Beggiatoaceae; genus Albibeggiatoa; species Albibeggiatoa psychrophila. The sequence goes on along the minus strand of JAYQWJ020000241.1, from coordinate 4,676 downwards.
TATGCTCAACCCAATTGCTCGCCTCAACCAGTTGTTGAAGGCTACGCACCGCAACAATACTTAATAACAGGAATAAAATTAATACAATACTTAAGCTAACAGCGATTTTTGTTTTTAGGTTAAGTGTCATGGCAATCCCTTTTTTATAATATTATATTTTTGATTCAGGATAATTTAGCTTTGGAGAATCAGCTATCTTTTTTGTTAAATTGCAATTGTTAAGGTTTTATCTTAAGCATCACTTGATACTTTTTCTTGTATTACAGCTAAAGGAAAATAGACACTAAATGTGCTACCGATATCTGCCTCAGTACTAACCTCAATGTAGCCCCCCATCATTTCAGCAAAACGCTTACTGATATGTAGCCCTAAGCCCGTTCCACCATATTTGCGAGTGGTTGAGGCATCGGCTTGAGTAAATACATCGAATAGCTTTTTTTGTTGTTCAGGAGTCATTCCAATACCCGTATCAGAAACAGCAAAACAGACCCAATTTTTATCTGAATCCGCTATCGTGGTGATGTTTATCGTTACTTGTATTTTGCCATGCTCTGTGAATTTGCAGGCATTACTAATCAGATTAAGTAAAATTTGATACAGCTTAATGCGGTCTGTATATAGAAACAGTGACTCATCGGCATAAATAATTTCCAAGCTATTGAATTTTTTCTGTGCGAGAGGAAAAGTTTGTTCTAAAATCTCATGTAATAATGTGGAAATTTGAACATTTTCATTAAAAATCTCCATTTTACCTGATTCAATTTTTGATACATCTAAGACATCATTGATTAAGGCAAGTAAGTGTTTGGCAGCATGTTGGATTTTGTCTAAGTCTTGTAAATGCATTGCCTGACCCGCCATAAATTTTTCCGAACTCGTTCCATCTTCAATATCTTCTTCTAATATTTCGCTATAACCGATAATTGCATTGAGCGGTGTGCGTAATTCATGGCTCATATTGGCTAAAAAATAGCTTTTGGCTTTATTGGCTTGTTCTGCATTTTCTTTCGCTTCTTTAAGCATTTGTTCAGCTTGTTTACGTTTAGTAATATCATTAAATGTCAATACTGTACCTGTAACACTGTCATGACTTTGAATCGGTGCAAGTGAGCATTCAACAGGAAAAGCATGACCATCTTTATGATAAAAATTGATATTGTCGCTCAGATAAGGTTGCCCTTTAGTAATAGCTTGATAAAAATCATTATTATTAATAAAGGCATCTTTTGCGTCGACTTTAGCATTTCGGCAAAAAACTTGGCGTGCTAAATCTCCAATAAGTTCTTTCACGGAATAGCCCAACATTTGTGCCGCTGAAGGGTTCATAAATGTCATTTTTGCGGATAAATTAAAACTACAAATTCCATCGCTCACGGTTTCTAAAATCAATTGATTATAATGCCCCAGTTGTTCCAATTCCTTATAGGCTTTAGATAAACTCTCATTGGCTTGTGCTAATTCGGCAGTACGTTCTTGTACATATTGTTCTAAAACTTGTGCATGTTGATGTTCTTTTTTAATAAAACGTAAATAAAGATGGATACGGCTAATTAATTGTACAGAATCAATGGGTTTAGTCAGATAGTCCGCTGCGCCGATGGAAAAACCTTTAGTTTGAAATTCATCAGCTTTATAGGCTGCGGTTAAAAATACAATCGGTATATGTTGAGTTTGTTGAATTGAATGAATGATAGATGCGGTTTCAAAGCCATCCATCTCAGGCATTTGGATATCTAAAATAATCAAATCCACGCTTTCCGTCATCAGCATGGTTAAAGCCTCTTGCCCTGAATTAGCCTCTAAAATGTTGATTTCTATATGCTGAAGAATTAAGGTGCGTAGCGTAAATAAATTGTTTTTATTATCATCAACAATGAGAATCGTATAATTTTTATTGTCATCCATAAGTTTTTAGCTTTTTACCTGTTAACAAAATAAGTATATAAGTTGTTTATACTCCTTGACATAATCTATATCAATGCAACAAAAATACCTTTTTATCAATCAATGATATTTTTATTTTTCAACAACTTGATTGAATAATAGCAAGATAAATCAGATAGCTGGAAGATAACCCTACGGCTGCTTGAAAAATATGATGAAGTATAACCTGTTTTTTTTGTTATTCTGGAGAATTAATACTTTGGCTTACTTTCAAACCCCATTATTCCATCCTGCATTAATTTTTGCGTAAGGTGAACTCTGAGCAAAAGCATAAGTCAAAAATACGACAGTGTGATGTGAACTTATAAAATGAGGAAATCTACAATTAGTTCAAGCTACAATTCATAAAAAAGCTCAAATCATTGTTAACAATTCATAAAAAAAATGTCAAACTGCGTTTACTACTCTTTAAAAAGGACTCATTTATGAAATTATCACCGCGTTTCTTACTGCTATGTGGCATGTTGAGTTTAGGTGCTAATAACAGCCTTGCAAGTGAAAAAAGTATTTTTATCGACCATCAAATCAGCCAAGAAATTGTGCTTGATGAACTTTCCGAGTCTTCCAAACAAAATATCCCACAAATACTATGGCAAAACATGAGTTCTGTTACGCAACATTTTTCCGACTTGTTCGCGGAGATTTATGAAAAAAATCAACAATTAGATGTGTCGGCAGAAATTCAATCTTTTTTGCAATTGCCTGACTATGATGCTTTAGGGACTTTGCCTGCATTTTGGATTGAAACCTCATTAGGTACAGATGGTAGTGGAAATATTTTGTTTGAAGTGCCTTCTTATTGGTATCAAATGCCAGAAGAACATGAATCAGGTACGATTGATTGGAATGGTTTAAGTGGAGAAATGGATTTTGATCCTGAATTTTCAGCTTGGGACAGCAAAATGAATGTGAATGGTTTGATTGTTGATATGCCTGATTCCTTTAAATATCAGCTTTCACCCAGTCGCTTTCTCGCCAATTATAGTAATCAAAATGGAAAGCCTGTTGTAGAAACGACATTAAATTTACCTGAAATGCGCTTTGAACAACACTTAGATTCAGAAAAACTGGCGATTGAATATTTTCAAATGACGAATCGTTTTTTGCCTGAACAATATTTGCCGACCGCGTTTAACACGACTTTAAATAAACTTTGTTATCAAAAAGCATTGTCTAGCACTGAGAAAAAAATATTCAATTTATTTGATTTTATGGCTGAATTTAAGGCGCGTGATACGGGTGCAAAACTGCTTAATCTGCCAGCACAAACCAATTTCATGGATTTATTAGATTTGCTAGATGATGACGAGACTGATTTTGCTTCATTTATTAATGTGATGGCATTTCGTCCTATTGAAGCCAGTGTTAAATTTGAACAGCTCAGTTTGCATGAGGCTGGATTTAAAGCGGAAAACAACTGTGAATCGCCTGAGAAATTGCCAGAAAACTTAGATAACTATCAAGATGCGCTTTTGCATGTTGAAATGAAAAACTTTGAATACAATGGTCGTTCTGTTGAGCAAGATAGTGGTTTAGAATTGAAAAATGCTTTGTTCCATTTGGGAAATACGCTATTTAAAACAGTTGATTTTGCAACTAAATTTGAGCAGTTAAAACTCGCCATTACTTCTAATGTAGAGGAAAATGCAACAGATTTGGTTCAATCAAGTCTTGATATTAATATTAAGAACTTTGAATTACCTAATATTTTGGCTAAAGATGAAAATTTAAATACAAAACTATCTCTTGGGGTTCAGCATATAGATGCAGAAGTCTTATTAGAGCTACAACAATTTATTAAAAATGCAGTTAAAGATTTTGCTAGCGAAGATGATTCTTCTATGTTTGGTTTTGCTTTATTGGGTAAATATATGGAACTTACGCCAAAATTAATTAAACGCTCTCCTGCTATTTACATCAAAGGTTTAGATGATAAAGAGTTTAGTATCTCATTGAGTGAAAACAATAATTTGTCTGGTTCTATTAGCTTAAATATTGATGGCTCACAATTTGTCAATTTATTTGACCAAGAAACCTTACTTTCTGCATTGCATAGCAATATTAAGGTGGAATTAAAGTTAACTCAGGCTAAAGCCAATCAGTTAATCAGCTATGTATTTGAGATTGATGAAAAACAAGCGGCTGAGATGATTGCGCAATGGGCTGCAATGTTTGAGGTCGCGCATGAAGGTGAAAATTATACGCTGAAATTAAATATGTGTTTGGAGCAAGGAAAATTAGTAGGTAAAAATTCAACGAGCACGATTATTGCCTCACTACTGCAACCGTTTCTTGTTGGAGAATAAACATGAATTTGCAGTTTCTCATTATTGATCCACAATACGATTTTGCTGATCCTCAAGGACAATTATTTGTGCCCAATGCGGATCACGATGCGTTACGATTGGCGGCAATGTTGGAGCGGCATTTACAGAAAATTCAGGCGATTCACCTTACTTTAGATTCACATCACTGGTTTGACATAGCACATCCTGCATTTTGGATTAATGCCAAAGCGGAGCATCCTGAACCTTTTACGGTGATTTCTGAGCAAGATATAAACGCAGGTCAATGGAAAGCTGCAAAACCTGCTTTTCAACATCGCGCCCATGAATATGTGAAGACTTTAAAACAAAATGGGCGTTATGATTTGGTCATTTGGCCGCCACATTGTTTAATTGGGCAAAAAGGTCATAGCATTGTTGAACCGATTGCCCAGCAACTGAATGCTT
>JAYQWJ020000240.1:0-3612 GCA_035829175.2 Candidatus Albibeggiatoa psychrophila | reverse complement strand
ATAGACTATAGATAATCATTGGTTATATTGATTATCATTGGTTTTTAGTAGCGGAGAACCCTTAATTCATCCAAATGTTATTGAGATGATAGAATTTATTCATCAACAAGGTTTAAAGGCTAAGTTATCAAGTAATTTAAACACTGAAGCAGACATAAAAGCTTTTGTGAAAACCAAACCAATGTCTCTCATTATTTCTACATCAGGTTATTATCAGGAAACTTACGAGCGGAATCACCGTAGAGGGGGGATTGCTCTTGTCAAATCTAATATGTATCGTCTGCGGCATTACATGGATAAATTGAAAATTGGTTTTGACGTAAGAGTTTCTTACCACATGTATCGAGATAATGTACATAATGATGTCGTTATGATGTCTTATCTGTGTCAAGAATTAGGTTTTAGTTTCCAACCGGGTTGGGCATTTATACAACCATTAGAAAAGGTGCTGTCCTATTTACAGGGTAGTCAACCTACTGACGATGAACAAAACGTGATTAAACGCCTTTTTTTTACGCCATACGAACGTAATGAAATTGTCAAAAAGTACCACTTGTCAGACTGTAGCTTAAGAAGTCAGCAAATGTCTATTAACTGGGACGGTTCTGTTGGCTTATGTTGCGGTGTATTTGACCATGAATATGCTATTGCGGATTCCTTTTTAGAAGTTGCTCATGAAGAACTTCAACAACGGAAATATCAACATCCCATGTGTAATGTTTGTATGCAGAATTCACTTCACAAAATGGCAACTATGACAAATATTCCTGAATTCAACCAAATAGGCAATCAGATGTTAGAGAAATTAAACAGCCCAATAAAATTGAAAAATACCTAAATTTGGCTGAAAATATGGAACATTCATTCTGGCAACATAAAACCGTATTAGTCACTGGTCACACAGGATTTAAAGGCAGTTGGTTAAGTCTTTGGTTGCAACAACTTGGTGCAAAAGTGGTTGGTTTTTCCTTATCCATTCCTACTCAACCCAGTTTATTTGAAATCGCTCGTGTAAGCGAAAATATGACTTCTATTTTTGGCGATATTCGTGATTTAAAAGCTGTAAAAAACCTACTGCAAACATATCAACCAGACATCATTTTTCATCTTGCTGCTCAACCGCTGGTTCGTTATTCTTATCAACATCCTATTGAAACTTATATGACTAATATCATGGGTGTTGTATACTTATTAGAAGCCATCCGCGATACGCCAAGTGTTAAAACATTGGTCAACGTTACCAGCGATAAATGTTATCAAAATCAAGAATGGAATTGGAGTTATCGGGAAAATGAACCGCTTGGCGGGAATGATCCATACAGTAATAGCAAAGCTTGTGCAGAATTAGTGACTGCAAGTTATCGTAGTGCTTTTTTTACAGCACAAAATGATGTTGCTATTGCAACAGCGCGTGCAGGTAATGTGATCGGTGGTGGTGATTGGGCGCAGGATAGGTTGATGACAGATGTTATTGATGCCATATTTACTCAGCAACCGATTCATTTACGCAATCCAGATGCGATGCGTCCTTGGCAACATGTGCTAGACCCATTAGCAGGTTATTTAATGTTGGCTCAGAATTTATGGGAACAAGGCGATAAATTTGCGGAGGCTTGGAATTTTGGTCCTCAAGAGACTAAGACGGTGGCTTGGATGGTTGAACACTTTTTAGCTTTTTTTGATAACCCACCCGTGTGGACAGTAGAACAATCTGCATTACATGAAGCCCAATTTTTAAAATTAGACAGTTCAAAAGCAAATATGAGATTAAAATGGCAACCAAAACTAGACACTTTAACCGCTTTAAAATGGGTTGCTGAATGGATTCAAGCTTATCAAAATAAAAATATTAATATGAAAGATTTTACGTTAAAACAAATTATTCAATTTCAAAAAAATAAATTATGATAGCTACGTGTAATTGCCGTTTTTGCCAAACCCCTTTAAAACATAGCTTTGCTGATTTAGGCATGTCGCCATTGTCTAATGCTTTTTTGACTGTAGAGCAATTAAATCAAGCGGAAAAATTTTATCCTTTACATGCTTATGTCTGTGAAAACTGTTTTTTAGTGCAATTAGAAGCCTTTGAAACACCTGATGCTATTTTTAGTGATTATGTGTATTTTTCTTCTTATTCCACTAGCTGGCTTAATCATGCACAACAATATACAAATAGCATGATTGAAAATTATCAATTTAATTTACAGCATTTAGTGATTGAAATTGCAAGTAATGATGGCTACTTGTTACAGTATTTTAAACAATATCATATTCCTGTGTTGGGTATTGAACCCGCTAAAAATGTTGCTCAAGTGGCGTTAGAAAAAGGTATTCCGACTGAAACCGCTTTTTTTGGTGTAGAAACCGCAAAAAATCTAGTTGCTCGTGGGCAGTCAGCCAATTTACTTATTGCGAATAATGTACTGGCACATGTCCCTGATATTAATGATTTTGTGGCAGGTTTAAAATTACTGTTGAAACCACAAGGTATTATCACTATTGAATTTCCGCATCTATTGAACCTGATAGTACAAAATCAATTTGATACGATTTATCATGAGCATTTTTCTTATTTATCGCTGTTAGCGGTTGAGAATATTTTTGCCCAGCATGGATTAATGCTATTTGACGTAGAAGAATTAGCGACACATGGCGGTTCTTTGCGGATTTATGCCTGTCATCAAGGTATGCAATCAATTAATCCCCGTATTTTTGCACTGCGAGCTAAGGAAAAAGCAGCAAATTTAGGCAAGTTAGAGAGATATACACAGTTTTTAAATCAAGTCACAGCTCTGAAACGAGATTTACTGCACTGTTTAATTGAAATTAAAAATCAAAATAAGCAAATAGCGGCTTATGGTGCAGCAGCAAAAGGCAATACTTTGTTGAATTATTGCGGTATTCGACAAGATTTTATTGAGTATGTTGCGGATTTAAATCCTCATAAGCAAAATAAATATTTACCCGGTACGCATATTCCCGTGTGTTCTCCTGAGCAATTAAAAATAACTCAACCCGCTTATGTGTTGATTTTACCTTGGAATTTGCAAATAGAAATTATGCAACAACTGGCATTTATTCGTGAATGGGGTGGACAATTTATTATTCCTATCCCTGATGTGCAGATTTTATAATATGAAATTTATAGAGACTATTTTGAAAGACGCTTATCTAATTGAGCCTGAGTTACATCATGATGAGCGTGGTTTTTTTGCTAGAACGTGGTGTCAAAAAGCGTTTACTCAATGGGAGTTAAACCCAAATTTAGTCCAGTGTAATATTTCTTTTAATAAAAAACAGGGAACGTTACGTGGTTTGCACTATCAAACTGCGCCTCATGAAGAAGTTAAACTTATCCGTTGCACAACGGGGAGTGTTTATGATGTAATCGTTGATATAAGACCAAACTCCCCTACATTTAAACACTGGTTTGGGGTAGAATTAAGTGCGGATAATCGCACGATGCTGTATGTACCAGCAGGTTTTGCGCATGGTTTTCAAACTTTGATGGATAATGTGGAAGTGTTTTATCAAATGTCAAGTTTTTATGAGCCTGCAAGTGCTTGCGGTATTCGTTGGGATTCTCCTTTATTTAACATTCAATGGCCACTT
>JAYQWJ020000239.1:0-5626 GCA_035829175.2 Candidatus Albibeggiatoa psychrophila | reverse complement strand
GCACTCCTGTAAATGTAAAAAATATTGTCTATCTATTAATCCGTTACATCCTGTTCAAAACCCATCAACCCCATCCTGCAATTCCCCAACATCCTCTTCTGCACTGCACAAACGCCTTCATATTAGCAAATTCAGGCAAGGTAAATAAGATGTCGATACGGGGTAAGGTATAATCAGAGTTTTGTGTTTTAGCAATGGCTAAGTTGTTTAATGCACATTGTAAATCATGGTATTTTTGCGCTTTGCTTGACGTGATTTTTTCTGATTCTATTAAACTGATAATAATCAAAATCAATGGTAATAAAAGTGGCATGAAATTAGATATAAATTATCTCGCATTCGATGAGTGCTAACCCCTAAAAATAGGCTAAAGAGACGCTTTTTTGGAATTATTTTTGTATTACTAATAACTCTGGGATTTCTTTGATTATTTAATTGATTATTATTTTAAGCAATGGAAATTTTCAAAAACTGTCCACCGTATTGATATTATACAATATCTTAAAATCTATTACGGTCTGCAAGGTTTAAATAAAACACGAATCCAATTATCATATAAAAATGGGTTAATATAAAAAAATCTAATAACTTATGGGCATCGGTATGGATACACTGCACCAATTCAAAATTCTGATTGTAGATGATAATAAAAATAATTTATTTACCTTACGCACCTTAATTGATGAACATCTCCAAGTAGATATTATTGAAGCGGATTCAGGGCTAAGTGCTTTAAACATGCTGCTTAAAAATTCTGTAGACCTTATTATCATGGACATACAAATGCCTGAAATGGACGGCTTTGAAGCCGCCACCATGATTCAATCCATCAAAAAAACCCAGCATATTCCTATCGTCTTTCTCACCGCTGCCTATAAATCTGAAGAATTTCAAGCCAAAGGATTTGCCATTGGTGCAGCCGACTATTTAACTAAACCCATTGATGTTGCACAACTTATCAATCGAATAAAAATCTATCTACGCTTTATCGAACAAGAACAAAAACATACCAAAGAATTAGGACAAAAAGTCCAAGAACGTACCGCAGAATTACTTAAAGCGCGTGATGAATTAGAACATCGTGTGATAAAACGCACCTCAGAACTTGCCACCGCCAATGCAGAATTAGAACACTTAGGACACCAAAACGCTTTAATTTTGAAAAGTGCAGGGGACGGAATTTGTGGTTTAGATTTAAAGGGTTGCATCACTTTCATCAATCCCGCTGGCGCAAATATGCTGGGCTATGATACAGATGAGTTGATTACAAAAGATGCCCACGATACGTTTCATCACACAAAATCAGATGGCAGCTTATGTATGGATTGCCCCGTTTTTCAAGCAATTCACGAATGCTCTTTATATCAAGATGATGATGATATTTTTTGGCGCAAAGATGGAACATATTTCCCCGTTGAATACAAAATTGTACCGATTTATGAAGAAAATAAAATAACAGGCACAGTTCTCACATTTAACGATATGACAGAATATAAAAAATATAAGAAAAATGAGCAAGTATTAAAACAAGCCAGAGATGCAGCCGAACAAGCCAATTTTGCTAAAAGCTGTTTTCTTGCCAATATGAGCCATGAATTACGAACTCCATTGAATGCGATTATTGGTTATAGCGAAATATTAGAGGATGATATTAAAGACAAAATTGAATCTAATCAGTTAATAGAAGAGGAATCAGAAACATTATCAGATTTAAACAAAATACAAGATTCTGCTAAAAATTTACTGCGTTTAATCAACGATATACTTGACTTATCTAAAATTGAAGCGGGCAAAATGAATTTATTCAGTGAAAGCTTTGATACAGTTGAATTAGCCCAAGATATTTTAAGCACCATACATCCCCTAATTGAACAGAAGAATAATAAATTAGAAGTGGAATATCCTGATAAGGCTTTGAGTTTATTTTTAGACCAAGCTAAAGTGCGCCAAATTATACTTAATTTACTCAGTAATGCAGGGAAATTCACCGAAAATGGCATAATTAAATTAACTATCTCAGTTGAAATCGTTGAAGGACAAGCATGGAGTATTTTCTCTGTGACAGATACAGGCATAGGGCTTACGCAAGAACAACAAAGCAAACTATTTGAAGCATTTACCCAAGCAGATGTCTCGACAACACGTAAATATGGCGGCACGGGATTGGGCTTAACGATTAGTAAACATTTTGCTGAGATGATGGGTGGATTTATCAAAGTAGACAGTCAAATTGATGTGGGCAGTACTTTTAGCTTGCACTTGCCAATGCACTCAACCCAAACTATGGAACAACAAAACAGCAATAATATATCTAAAATCGCATCAGATAAGCCGATTACGGTGCTTGTCATTGAAGACAATCCCAATATTCGAGATTTATTGCAACGCTATTTAAATAATTTAGGCTATCAAACTTTATTGGCAGAAAATGGCGAGCAAGGTGTGCAATTGGCTCAACAACATCACCCAGATGCGATTACTTTGGATGTGGTGTTGCCAGCAAAAGATGGTTGGACAATTTTAGCTGAATTAAAAAGCCATCCTGTTATTTGTGATATTCCCGTGATTATGTTGTCTGTGGTGGAAGATAAAAGTATTGGGTATTCTTTGGGTGTGTCTGATTATTTAGTTAAGCCAATTAATCAAGAGCAATTAGCTGCGACATTAAATAAATATTTACCGAATTCAACCGCTGATTCTCGAATTCTAATTGTAGAAGATGACAAAGTCACACGGGAAATGATGCAATACATATTAACCAAAGCAGGTTGGCAAGTCGATTTAGCTGAAAATGGTCAACTCGCCTTAGAACTGATGGAAAAGCAAACTTTACCAAGCTTAATTTTAACTGATTTGATGATGCCTGAAATGGATGGTTTTGAATTTATTGAACATTTGCAGCAAAATTCTGATTGGGCAATGATTCCCGTGATCGTTTTAACCGCAAAAGAATTAATGCAAGAAGACCGTCTACGCCTAAATCAAGGTGCGGAAAAAATATTTCAAAAAAGTGCTTACAGCCAAGAAACATTACTAGCAGATATACGCAAGCTATTAAATAACTTGAATAATATACCGATATAATAAAAAGGCTAAACATTGTCGCATATCGTTTTATGTCTCAAGACAGAAGTAGGGTGGAATAACGCAGCGTTTTCCACCAAACCCCTAAAGTTTAATCCTTACTACGTCTTTCATCTTCTTCCGCAGCAAGTTTATCTAATTCCTCATCCATATCATCTAAGCTTGATTCATCTTCATAGGCTTCAGCCGCATCCATTGCCGCACGTTTTTTCAACATGATTCTAGAAAATAACAAACCTATTTCAAATAACAATAAAACGGGAATGGCTAATAAAGTCTGAGAAATAATATCAGGCGGGGTCATCAACATGGCAGCAACAAATGCACCGACAATAATATAAGGGCGTTTTTCTGCCAGTGAATCGGGAGTCGTCGCGCCTGTCCAAATTAATAGAAAAGTGGCAACGGGGACTTCAAATGCTAAACCAAAAGCAAAAAATAGTTTTAACACAAAATCCAAATAGCTCCCAATATCAGTCATCATCGACACACCATCAGGCGTAGTGTTGACCATAAATTGGAAAATCAACGGAAAAACTGCAAAATAAGCGAATGCCATGCCCAAATAAAATAAAATCGTACTTGAAACCAATAGTGGTGTGACTAAATATTTTTCATGTTTATACAAACCCGGTGCGATAAATCCCCACATTTGGTACAAAGACCATGGAATGGTAATAAAAACTGCTAATACCAAACCTAATTTAACGGGGATAAAAAATGGAGAGATGGGATTGGTTGCAATCATTTGCGTCCCTTCTGGCAAAGCTCTGAGTAAAGGCTCTGAAAAAAAGGTAAACAAGTTATTTAAAAAGGGTGATAAAGCAAGGAATACAACTAAAATCACGCCAACCATTCTTAATAAACGATCACGTAGCTCCACTAAATGGGCTAAAAACGGCATTTCCTGACCGCTGGGCTGATTATTTGCAGGTTCACTCATAGACTAATCTTTACTAGCTGGTGGTTTATCATCTAAATCTTTGAGCGAGATAAAAGGTTTTTTCACTTCATCTATGGTCGCTTTGGCTTCATCCATAAATTCATGCAAACTATTACGCTCATCCAACTTCATTTGTTCTTGTAATTCTTGAAGTCTTAACTCTTTATCAATATCATTTTTTACAGAGTTGACGATACGCTTGGCACGTCCAACCCATAAACCAATCGAACGGGCTGCACGGGGTAATTTTTCAGGGCCAATGACCACCAATGCAACCACTAAGATAAGTGCTAATTCCCAAAAACCGATGTCAAACATGGTGAATCCTAGCTTCTATGTTCTTGTTTAGAAGTGACTTCGCCTTCGATAATATCATCGTCTGCCATGTTTTTAGTAACGCGCTGTGGCGGTTCAGTACTATCAGTGGTGGGCGCATCTGTTTCGCCTTCACCTTCACCTTCTTTAACCGAGCTACGGAAATTTTTAATCCCCGCACCCAAATCAGCACCAATATTACGCAACTTCTTAGTGCCAAATAATAAAATAATAATCACTAAAACAATGAGCAATTGCCAAATACTAATACCCATGAAGCTTCCTTTCTCAAAATCAGTTAAATGTAAAAATTAGAAATCTGAGTAGCGTTTGCCGCCCAATAAGTGCAGATGTAAATGGTAAACCACTTGTCCGCCATCAGCACCTGTATTAATCACGGTTCTAAAACCGCCATCAAGCCCTTGTTCTTCCGCTAATTTAGGCAACAATAACATCATATGACCCATTAAATCTTTATGTTGTTCTTGTAAATCTTGCAAGCTCACTATATGTTCTCGTGGAATGAGGAGTAAATGTACAGGAGCTTGGGGGCTAATATCTTTGAAAACAATGACTTTATCATCACTGTAAACTTGTTCTGAGGGAATATCACCCGCTACAATTTTACAGAAAATACAATCAGTTGAATTACTCATAATTGTCCTTTGGTCGCTGCGCTTTTTCTTCAATACCTGAGAGTCCAAACCGTCGGTCAAGCTCTTGCAATACGTCGTTGAAGTCTATATTTTGCTGCGCCAGCAATACCATACAGTGAAACCATAAATCGGCTGTTTCGTAAATAATTTCATCTGTCTGACCACCTTTGCCCGCAATCACAACTTCAGTGGCTTCTTCCCCTATTTTTTTTAGAATTTTATCCGTGCCTTTCGCATACAATTTTGCCACGTAGGAACTGGAAGGGTCTGCCGATTTGCGTTGTTCTAATATTTCTGCAAGCCGCTGTAGTATAGCATTATCCATTCTGTCATAACTATGCTTGTTTAACAGGGCGTAACTATACCTTATCAATGCACTATGGACAATTAACAATTGGTCGTACATTGGAAAGTAAGCCAATAAATAAAAATCTCTTTGGAATAAATATTGTTGTGATAACGAAGCTCTTACAGTTTACTCATGGCTCAAGCATCAATTTAAGTAGGATTATCTCCAATATTTGGTTTGGTTTAAAATCTTTTTTGGGAAATTTAAATCTTTGTTTCCATACAGAGAGTTACAGGTGAAGCAGCTGCGGATGGTAGTGTGGACATTGAACTTGTTGAA
>JAYQWJ020000238.1:0-2418 GCA_035829175.2 Candidatus Albibeggiatoa psychrophila | reverse complement strand
TTTTCCTTATGTCCATACATCGCCCAACCTTTCATTATCCGCCCTGACCCACAGTCAATAAAAACATGAGTAACGTATTATGCTAAAGTAAGTCGAATTTGCCTGTTATGAATTTTTACGGAGAAAATATGGACTTAAAATATCCTGTTTCTACAATAGACAATATGTATCATGCCTGTGACCCTGATAAACCGCTTTATGCAGCCCATGATAAGCGTTATCAGGATTTGTCAACAGTGCGTGGGCAACGCAAAAGTTGGATTAATAATATTGCTAGAAATATTGGCCGTGATCAGCAAGTAGGTGAGTACTTCAGTATGCTATTTTCTGGGCATAGGGGTAGTGGTAAAACCACCGAGTTATACCAACTAAAACGTAAGCTTGAAGCTGATAATTTTTTTGTGGTGTATTTGGATATAGAAAACATTTTAGACATGAATGACATTGAATACCAAGATGTTTTATTAAATGTTGCCAATGCTTTGTTTTTAGCAATGGAAGAAAAAAACTGGCAGTTAAATGGCGAATTATTGGAAAATTTATCTAATTGGTTTGCGAATAAAATTGTTGAGCAAGATCGTAAAATAAGTTTAGAAGCAGAACTCAAAAGTGAAGTAGAGGCGGGTTTAAAAACGTTTTTTGGTGGTTTGCTGACCAAACTCACGACGGCTCTCAAAGTGAGCAGCACACAACGCGAAGTCATTCGCAAAAATATTGAACGTAATTTATCGGTGTTTAAGGCACATTTGCAGCGTTTGATTACTGAGAGTCGGCAAAAAATTCAAAAGGCTGGTTTTGTCGACTTGGTCATTATTGTTGATGGTTTAGAAAAATTGTTGTACGTGCATGACAAAGAACGCCAACACGATAATCACTACGAATTATTTATTCTCCATGCAGAGCAACTCAAATGGGTTAACAGCCATATCATTTACACCGTTCCCATTACTTTGGCTTCACAAACCAATTTGAAAAATGAATTTTCGGAAATGTTGGTGATGCCAATGGTGAAAGTCAGCAGTGAAGAGGGGAAAGAAGCTTTATGTGATTTGATTGCGAGACGCGTTAAAATTGAAGCGGTGTTTGAGAACAAAGCGGATGTTGATGAACTTATTATTCTCAGCGGTGGGGCAATTCGAGATTTGATGATTTTGCTGCGTAACGTCACAGAAACCGATGGTGACAAAATTGTGCAGGATGACATTCAATACGCTAAACAGGCATTAATTAAATTTTATAGCCGTCAATTAATTACCCTAACTGAAGCCGACAAACAGGTATTGCAAGCGATTCATCGAAAACAGCCTAATGAACATAGTGATAGTTATGCACGCTTAACGAATAATCGTATTATTTTAGAATATGAAAATGGTGAATTGTGGCAAGCATTGCATCCAGCCGTGTTAAAAATCGAAGCCATTCGAACTTTATTAAATGCCAACTCTGCTTAGTGTGACCTGATGGATTCTGCTGATTTTCCCCGTCTTTTACGCGCCCTGCGTCGTTGTGAAACAGAACATTTTTATTTGTTTTTTGTTCGCTGTAATTCGCTGCACTATCGCCAACAATTGGTTGCAGCGATTAAAACACAGTCTCAAATCCCAATTATTGAAATCAGCATTCAAACCTTAATACAAAAGTATGATTTTGATAATTTTTCTATCGCGGCTGCTTTAACAATAGAATTAAATACTTTACCGCCAGACCAAGCTGTGTTTATTTATGATTTGGAAGCTTACCTACCTAATCCCCACGAACAGGTCTTTGAAACAACTTTGGCTTTTCAAACATTGCAACAAATCAATTGGCAACGCAGTATCTATCAACGCCTCAACCGTGCCTTGTTTTTTTGGTTGCCAGAATATGCTTTGCAATTATTAGCCACTCATGCACTGGATTTTTTTGATTGGCGCAGTGCCATTTATGAATTCGATATACCCAAATCCCAACAAAACGACATTATTCAGGCGGAACTTCAGGGTTTTCGTTCTGGTGAAATCCATGCTGCTGATTATCTCAATAAGGCAGAAAAACAGCGTTGGATAAAAATGTTGCACAGTTTGCTGGATGAGGCGACGACTGCAGAAGCGCAAGCGGATTTACAGAACGATCTTGGTAGAATTTATTATTCTATCGGAAAATATGACATTGCTTTGGATGCTTATCAAAAAGCGTTAGATTTAAGTCGTCAAACTCATCAACAGCAATTAGAAGGCGAGTTGCTCAACAATATTTCTCAAATTTATAATGCAAGAGGCGAGTATGAGACGGCGTTAGGGTATTTAAAACAATCGCTGCTGATTCAACAAGAAATCGGCGACCGTCGCGGCGAAGGTGCGACTTTAGGAAATTTAGGTAATCTTGCTTATGCCAAAGGCGAGTATGAGACGGCGTTAGGGTATTTAAAACAATCGCTGC
>JAYQWJ020000237.1:0-2904 GCA_035829175.2 Candidatus Albibeggiatoa psychrophila | reverse complement strand
GGTTTCAATCAGAATTTAAGTATTATCAGTAGACAAAATGATTTACTGTTAAAGGAGATTTAATCATGCCATTTGAACTAATGGATACTTATAGCAACAACGCGGTGATTAAAGTGATCGGCGTTGGTGGCGGTGGTGGTAATGCAGTTGAACACATGTTGCTTAGCAATATTGACGGTGTTGACTTCATTTGTGCTAATACCGATGCACAAGCGTTAAAAAATTCGTCGGCAAAAACAGTTTTACAATTAGGCACAGATGTGACACGTGGCTTAGGTGCTGGTGCAAACCCTGAAATTGGTCAACAAGCTGCTTTAGAAGACCGCGAACGCATTATGGCATTGTTAGAAGGCACTGACATGGTGTTTATTACCGCAGGCATGGGCGGTGGTACAGGCACAGGTGCAGCACCCGTATTCGCACAAGTCGCCAAAGAATTAAATGTCTTAACTGTCGCTGTGGTGACACGTCCATTTCCATTTGAAGGTCGTAAACGTCGCGCGATTGCTGAAGAAGGCATCAAAGAATTATCTCAGCATGTTGACTCGCTTATCATCATTCCAAATGAAAAATTACTCAGCGTTTTAGGGCGTGATGTCACTTTGGTTGATGCGTTCAAAAAAGCCAATGACGTATTGTTTAGCGCGGTACAAGGTATTTCAGAATTGATTACCCGTCCCGGTTTAATCAACGTGGATTTTGCTGACGTGACGACCGTTATGCAGGAAATGGGCTTAGCGATGATGGGTTCAGGCTATGCGAAAGGCGAAGGTCGGGCGAAGAAAGCAGCAATGGAAGCTATTTCCAGTCCGTTACTCGAAGACATCGATTTATCGGGTGCGCATGGTATTTTAGTCAATATGACTGCGGGCATGGATTTAAGTATTGGTGAATTTGATGAATTAGGTGAAGTGATTCAAGACTTTGCATCTGATGAAGCGACTGTGGTTGTGGGTACGGTACTTGATCCAGATATGACAGATGAATTACGTGTCACAGTAATTGCAACAGGTGTAAGTTCTATTAGCACCCAACAAGTCAAATCAGGTGAACGTCCTCCAATTAAAATTGTGCCTAAGACTGCACCTGCTGAAAAACCAGCGGCTAAAAAAGTTGCAAATGCTTCTGATTACAAAGAATATGATAAACCAACTGTAGCCCGTTTACATGGCGTAGAAACTAAACCTAAAGGTAATACTAATTTAGAAGACCCTGACAATCAGTTAGATAGTTATTTGGACATTCCATCATTCTTACGCCGCCAAGCTGATTAATAGATTTTTAATTGATAGACAACTGCCTTGACTTGACAAGCTGATACAATCATTTTATTGTGCATTGCAACAACCATGCAATTAAGTGATTTATCAGTGACTTCATTACTAAATAGATAGTCACATTTTTAGATTAAACATGCTTTGAGTCGAGTCATTTTGCCTTATAACTGGAGAGACGAATAAGAATGATAAAACAGCGCACATTAAAAAATATCATTCGTGCAACAGGGGTGGGTTTGCATACTGGCGAAAAAGTATTTTTAAGCCTTCGCCCCGCTCCCATTGATACAGGTGTCGTATTCAGGCGCACAGATTTAGAGCCCGTTGTGGATATTTTGGCTCGTGCTGAGAATGTGGGGGATACACGTCTTTCAACCACATTAACCAGTAATAATGTTCGTATTTCTACGGTTGAACATTTATTATCTGCGCTTGCAGGTTTGGGGATTGATAATGCTTACATTGATATTAGTGCACCAGAAGTGCCTATTATGGATGGCAGTGCAAGTCCATTTGTATTTTTGATTCAATCAGCAGGCATTGAAGAGCAAAAAGCCCCAAAACGTTTTATTCGGATTAAGCGTAAAGTTGAATTTAAACATGAAGATAAATGGGCACGCTTTGAACCTTTTGATGGTTTTAAAGTCAATTTTCAAATCGAATTTGATCACCCCGTGTTTAAGCGTAGTTCGCAACAAGCCACGATTGATTTCTCAAAAACCTCCTTTGTAAAAGAAGTAAGCCGTGCCAGAACTTTTGGTTTTATGCACGAAATGGAATTATTGCGCGAAAATAATTTAGCCTTGGGTGGCAGCTTAGACAATGCAATCGTGATGGATGAATATCGGGTATTGAATGAAGACGGTTTGCGCTATGAAGATGAATTTGTTAAACACAAGATTTTAGATGCAGTGGGTGATTTGTATTTATTGGGTCATAGCTTAATTGGCGCATTTAGTGGTTATAAATCAGGTCATGCCTTGAATAATCAATTGTTACGTGCGTTACTCGCAGACAAGCAAGCATGGGAAATGGTCACGTTTGAAGGAAACCAACAGGCTGTCCCGCATTTTTATTCACAGCTTGCATTTGCACATTAGTTTTTATGCGCTTGAGCACCGTGTTGAGCCAGTTTTAATAAGGCAGATTTCAATTTAGGATGGGTAACTTGCTCGGCAGTATCTCGAAGCAATGACTCAGTTTTTTTCGACAAACTCGGGTGATGGGTATAGCGTCGCTCGGGTTGGTGAGTAAATCTGACTTTAATTTCCACTTTCTGAATTTCTGGCAAATGGGTTTCCTGTTGCCATTGTTCCATCAATTTAGGTAGTAGATAGCGTAATTGACTTGCCCATAATGCGGAATCAGTGTGCATAATCAGCGTAGTATGACGTAGGTTTGCAATATGGCAATGGTCGCTTAGCGGGCTAGGAATGGTTTGGTGTAGAACATCGTCCACTTCTCTTAAAGCTTGGCATCTCTGATTGAGACGTTGCAATGATGTTTGGTTTTTTTTTAGTACTTTTTTAACCGATTCCATGATTTTCTCACTTTATCGTCTTTTTTAAGCTTTTTTCTTACTTCAGTTATACACGAAAATCAGTATTTTGAATAGCTTAAGTGGTTA
>JAYQWJ020000236.1:0-5181 GCA_035829175.2 Candidatus Albibeggiatoa psychrophila | reverse complement strand
TGATATACGTCATAAAAAATTTAGGACTGGTATCCTTTTAGAAATAACCAGTCCTACGCATCTTTAATGTTTAAACTTTAGAGATACAACAATAAATCACTGATTAGTAACGGTAATGAGAAGGTTTGTAAGGCCCGTCAACTGGAATACCAAGATAATCAGCTTGTTCTTTAGATAATTCAGTCAAGTCAACACCAATACGTGTTAAGTGCATACGCGCGACTTTTTCATCTAAATGTTTAGGTAACATATAAACTTTGTGTTCGTATTTTTCAGAATTATGCCATAACTCGATTTGTGCCAAAGTTTGGTTAGCAAAAGAGTTAGACATCACGAAACTTGGATGACCTGTTGCACAACCCAAGTTCACTAAACGACCTTCTGCTAATAAGATGATACGTTTGCCATCAGGGAAAATGATGTGATCCACTTGAGGTTTAATATTGTCCCAAGTGTATTGTTTTAAACTTGCAACTTCGATTTCAGAATCAAAGTGACCGATGTTACATACAATCGCTTGGTCACGCATTTTCAACATGTGATCGTGTGTGATAACACCAACGTTACCCGTTGTTGTAACGAAAATATCGCCTTGACTACATGCATCATCCATAGTCACAACGCGGTAACCTTCCATTGCTGCTTGTAACGCACAAATTGGATCGATTTCAGTTACGAGTACCGTTGCACCCATACCACGGAATGCTTGCGCACAACCTTTACCAACATCACCATAACCTAAAACCACACATACTTTACCTGCAATCATCACGTCAGTAGCGCGTTTGATGCCATCAAGTAAAGATTCACGACAACCGTATAAGTTATCAAATTTAGATTTAGTCACAGAATCGTTAACGTTAATTGCAGGTGCTAACAATGTGCCTTTTTCTACCATTTCGTATAAACGGTGTACACCTGTTGTAGTTTCTTCAGAAATACCGCGCACGTCTTTCAACATTTCAGGGTATTTGTCGTGCATTAACACGGTTAAATCACCACCGTCATCTAAAATCATGTTAGGAGTCCAGCCGTTAGGACCGAAAACAGTTTGTTCGATACACCACCAGAATTCTTCGTCAGTTTCGCCTTTCCATGCAAATACAGGGATATCCACCGCAGCCATTGCCGCCGCAGCTTGGTCTTGAGTTGAGAAAATATTGCAAGATGACCAACGGATTTCTGCACCTAAGTCAATCAATGTTTCCATTAATACGGCTGTTTGGATTGTCATGTGTAAACAACCCGCAATACGCGCACCTTTTAAAGGAGCTTTACCTTTATATTCTTCACGCAATTGCATTAAACCAGGCATTTCAGTTTCTGCAATTGAAATTTCTTTACGACCCCAAGCCGCTAAGCTCATGTCTGCTACTTTATAATCTGGAACTAAATTCACAACAGGTTGTGCACTCATAAAATAAAATTCTCCGAAATATATGTCTAAATGATGCTGCTATATTTATAGTCTTTTATGTCCACTCAGTAACTTTATTACCGTCTTTATCTGTGAACGCACCAATAATAATAAAAATTAAATCAATAAAAGCCCAGATACCAAATCCACCGAGTGTGACCAATTGCAAAATACCTGTTCCAATCTTACCTGCATAAAATCTGTGTACACCAAATATACCAAGAAAAAAGCACAATAAAAACAGTGGAAGAATACGTTGTTCAGTCATCATCTTATCTCTTTGTCGATATTGATAATCTATATAGGCGTGTAGGATGTGGCAATAAGCTGCTCACATACCTACAAAAAAAAGCAATTAAAGCCCAGCGGCTGCTTTCAAATCTTCTGCTTTGTCAGTTTTTTCCCAAGAAACATCTAAATCATTACGACCAAAGTGTCCATAAGCCGCAGTGTCTTTATAAATTGGGTGTAACAAATCAAGCATTTTGATTAAACCACGAGGACGTAAGTCGAAATGTTCGCGTACTAAGGCATCAAGCTTCGCATCATCAATTTTGCCCGTGCCAAATGTTTCTACACGAATTGAAGTTGGCTCAGCGACACCAATCGCATAAGACACTTGGATTTCACAACGGTCAGCAAGACCTGCTGCAACAATATTTTTCGCAACATAACGCGCAGCATACGCAGCAGAACGATCTACTTTTGATGGGTCTTTACCAGAGAATGCACCACCACCATGACGTGCCATGCCGCCATAAGTGTCAACAATAATTTTACGACCCGTTAAACCACAATCGCCCACTGGGCCACCAATCACGAAACGACCTGTTGGATTGATGTGATAGATAGTGTCTTTGTGCAACCATTCTGCTGGTAATACTTTCTGAACAACTTCGTCCATAATCGCTTCTTGCAATGCTTTTAAGCTGATTTCTGGGTTATGTTGGGTAGACAAAACCACCGCATCGATTGCAACAGGTTTATTATCTTCATAACGAATTGTCACTTGACTTTTTGCATCTGGACGTAACCAAGGTAAAGTCCCATTTTGACGTAATTTGGCTTGTCTTTTAACTAAAAGATGCGAGTAAGTAATCGGTGCTGGCATTAACACGTCAGTTTCATTGGTTGCATAACCAAACATTAAGCCTTGGTCGCCTGCACCCTGCTCATGATCTTCACTTTCATCAACACCCATTGCAATATCAACAGATTGTTTACCAATTGCAGATAATACAGCACAAGAGTCCGCATCAAAACCCATTTCAGAGCTGGTGTAACCAATTTTCTTAATTGTTTCTCTTACTACAGATTCATAGTCAATCGTTGCATTGGTCGTAATTTCACCTGCAACAATCACCATACCCGTTTTAACTAAAGTTTCACATGCGACCCGTGATTTGGGGTCTTGTTCTAATAATGCGTCTAAAATCGCGTCAGAAACTTGGTCAGCAACTTTATCTGGATGACCTTCAGATACAGATTCAGAAGTAAAAAGCGCAGTATCAGCCATAATTTCCCTTTTGATATTTTTAAATTGAGTTTGCTTGATTAAGTCGTTTCGCTACCTAAGTAATAGGTTTGCGTATTGATTTATGATACCGCATTTGGTCAGTGCAATACAAATCAGTTTAATGAGATAAAACCAGTGTTTTTACAATATTTTAAAGCAAATCTTTTTTTTTAAAGCAAACACCATATAATACTATAATACAAAGTTAACAAAATAAATTATTTTATGCAATCACTTGAAAACACAAAGTTTTTAATTTAAGAGTGAATCCCGTAAAACAATATTAAACTTAAGTTCTAACAAAAAATATTTAAACGAATCATTGAGTTTATTTAACCCGATAAACTATAAAAAATATTGAAACTAATTGTATTCAACTCCATCATTTTTTTATACATTATCCAAACTAAAGTACTTCTAGTATAATGTTTAAAAATGAAATTTCAATGAAATCAATTATTCTATGCCAAACTTGCTAAAAATCCCACCCAAAATTATTTTTAATATTTAGTAGCTTCAAGCCTCAGCTCATTTTTGATAAAACGAGATAATGAATCCAAATTCATCCTAATTCTCAATCTATTTTAGCCTTGAAATCATCATATTTATTTTGAATAATCCTTTATAAAACCGTGTTCTTACAAGAAATTAATATAAAAATATGACCACTTTGGCACAGAGTGCTTGCTGATTGCTATTATTATAATAACTTCCAAAATACAAGGGCTTACAAGTTTGTTTTTGATGAATTTAGAGATGTAAAAATTAATCTTTAGTGATAACAGCCGCGTAATTGATGTAGTTGTTAGTAATTTCTATTCCAAACCAATTCAAGTTGCAAACCGCTATTTTCATAATCTCTGCAAGGATAAAACTGCTGTATCTGATTGCTTATAGGAAGCGGTAAAATCTACTTGACAAAAAAATAGTAAAAGCGTAACAATTACTTATTGCAAAAAAAGTGTTTTTAGTATATTTTTAAACTATAAAGACCTTTGATAAGGGATAAGTCAATGAAATTCATCCACGCAGCGGATATTCACTTAGACAGTCCTCTATGTGGATTAGCGCGTTATGAGGGTGCGCCTGTTGAACAAATGCAAACCGCAACTCGTCGTGCATTCATCAACTTAGTAGATTTAGCCTGCCAAGAAGAAGTTGATTTTGTATTATTAGCAGGTGATTTATACGATGGTGACTGGAAAGACTATAATACAGGTCTATTCTTTAATCAGCAGATGAGTCGTTTACGCGATTGTGGCATCAGTGCTTTTATTGTTTATGGCAATCATGATGCGGACAATGTGATTACCAAACAGCTTACTTTCCCTGATAATGTGTTTGAATTTAGCTCGCTCAAACCTGAAACCCAAATATTGGAACATTTAGGTGTTGCAATTCATGGTCAAAGTTTCGCTAAAAAGTCTGTCACCGAAGATTTAAGTCTTGCTTATCCCAATCCAATGACCGATTTTTATAATATTGGCTTATTGCATACCGCCTTGAATGGTCGTGAAGGTCACGCCAACTATGCCCCTTGTCGTTTAGATGATTTGATTGCCAAAGGTTATGATTATTGGGCTTTGGGTCATGTCCATCACCGTGAAGTATTACACACCGATCCCCATGTTGTTTTTTCAGGCAATTTACAAGGTCGTCATGTGCGCGAGACAGGTGCAAAAGGCTGCACCATGGTCAGTGTTGAAAACGGTGAAACCCGTATTGCTCATCATAGTGTTGATGTATTGCGCTGGGAACAATGCCATGTCAATGTGGATGACATCAGCTGTTCTGATGATATTGTTGATAAAATACGCGAATCCGTGGGGCAATTATTGCAAAATGCCGAAGGTCGTACTTTAGCTTTGCGTTTTATTATCGAAGGTAAAACCCCAATCCATACGGAATTACATAGCCATTCTGAACGTTGGATGAATGAAATTCGCGCCGTTGCAACTGATGCGGGATTTGGTAATGTTTGGGTGGAAAAAGTGAAATTAGAAACCACCGCGCCCAATCATGTTAGCTTGCAGAATGATGGCCCTTTGGGTGAATTATTAGACACTTTACGCACCTTGCCTCAAGATAGCGATATTGTAGATACATTGTCTTCTGAGTTACGTCATTTGCGCAATGCCTTACCCGTAGAAGCTCGGACGAATGGACGCGGTATTGACCCCGAACATCCTGATACAATTCGCTCGATTTTAAATCATGTGGAAGATATGTTATTAGCCCGTTTGTTAAC
>JAYQWJ020000235.1:0-11931 GCA_035829175.2 Candidatus Albibeggiatoa psychrophila | reverse complement strand
CAAAAGCCAGAGCCTTCCTCTCCAAAGGCTTAGACGGTGTAACTCACCGCATAATTGGCTAAATTGATAGCCGCATTCAAGTCACGGTCTTGAGTATGACCGCATTCACATTTAAATATTCTGTCTTTCAAAGTTAAATCTTGTTTGATTGCATCACAGACAGAACAGGTTTTTGATGATGGATACCATCTATCAGCAATCACGATTAAGTTACCACGGATTTGTGCTTTGTATTCCAATTGTCGCTTGAAAAAGTATAGTGATGTTTTCAATAGCCGCCTCTGAAATACTTAATAACTTACTCATAATGACTAAGTATAGATAAGTATGAATAAGTTTTCAATAGCTGCTATCTAACCCGTCAAGTTATTAAAGTTTTTAAAACCAAAATAAAATTTAGGAATGAGGCTTTAGGTTTGTTTCTGATTTTATTTAGGTTCTGTTGGATAATGAGAAATTAATTGCTATATTTTTCTCTATATCTACAATTAGGTCGGGCTATTCTAACAGGTTTCTATATTTAAGACGAAACATCAATTTATCCAATGAAACAGTGGCAGTATTCTCAACAGATAAAGTAGAATACTCACATCAACTTAACATTGTTTTGGAGGAAGGATGAAATTTTGCAGCACTTGTGGTTCAGCACGAATCGAATGGAAAGTGCCAGAAGGTGACAATATGCCGCGTTATGTGTGTGAGAATTGTCAAACCATCCATTATCAAAACCCTAAGATTGTAACGGGCTGTTTACCTGAATGGGAAGATAAAGTATTGTTATGTAGGCGAGCCATTGAACCGCGTTATGGTTTGTGGACGCTTCCCGCAGGATTTATGGAAAATAATGAAAGCATAGAACAAGCAGCGATGCGTGAAACTTGGGAAGAAGCTGAAGCTAAAGTTGAAAATGTACAATTGTATGTGGTGACGAGTTTACCTTATATTAATCAGGTCTATATGATGTTTAAAGCCCAAATGTCTGCACCTAAATTCGGAGCGGGCGTGGAAAGTTTGGACGTTGATTTATTCACAGAACAGCAAATTCCTTGGGATAAACTGGCTTTTCCCGTTATAAAAAAGACTTTGGAATATTATTACGCCGATCGAGTGACAGGACAATTTCCGCTGCATCTGAATGATATTTTGCACAGAGCACCTTAATAAAATCTTCAACAACACAGCATAGGTTGCGACATGAAAATAAAGTTTTTGCTTGTGAGTTTATTCTTATTTATTGCCAATCCAGCTTGGAGTCTCGATTTATATCAAGCTCAAGTCGTTGTAGCCGATACAGATGAGGAACATCGCTTACCCGCACTGAAACAGGTTTTACAACAAATCCTAATCAAATTGACAGGCATTCAAAATGTTGATTTAAAAAAAGAAAACTTGGATAATGTTGAGAACTGGGTACGGCAATTTAGTTACAAATCAGAAACGGGGCTTGTCTGGCTAGAAGCTACTTTTAATCAGAAAGAAGTTAAAGCTTTGATAGAAAAATTAGGATTGCGCGTCTGGCAACAACCGCGCCCAATGATTTTAGTTTGGATTGCGCATAAAGATGAAATTATCAATGATGCTCAGCAAGTTGACCGAATGCAGGTTTTAAAAACCAAAGCAAAACAATATGGTGTTGAGCTGATATTTCCTATTTTGGATTTATACGAAAGACGTTCTTTTTCATTAAAACAAATTACCGCATATCGATTAGAAGATATTCAACAATTGGCGAAACGTTATATGGTTGACGCGGTATTGGTTGGGAATATTGAATTAGACGTAAAAAATGAATCACTGGCAGTTTGGCAATTATTTTACAATAACACGCAAATAAATTGGAAATCTAATGATAAACAGTTGAGTAATCTACTAATTTCCGCAGTAGAAAAAACGGTTGATAAAGTGTCCCCTAAATCAGTACAAAATATCAATGCAAAATCTAATGCTGAAAAATCAAGCGCAATAAAATCCGAACCAAAACCAGCGCAAGCGATTGTCAATACGGATTTAAATTTAACCATTACAGACGTGCCGAATCTTAGTGTTTACGCGAAGATTAATCGATATTTAAAAGCCTTGCCTGAAGTAAAAAGTATAGAAATGAAAAACATGTCATCTAATCAATTAGTGTTTGAAATTACAGCTAAAATGACACTGGAACAATTTGTACAAACCCTACAAGCTGGCAAAATGATTATCATTCAATCTCAAACAGTAAATAGTATTACAGGCAAGTTTGAGGAAAATCTTTAAATTTGCAGATAAATTATATTTTCCACTTTTCTAAAGCATCTTTAAGCGAGTCCATTTTAAATGGTTTAGCAATATAATCATCCATTCCACAATCAAGGCATTGCTGTCTATCTTCAGGCGAACCGTGTGCTGTCATCGCAATAATCACCACATGTTTACCTGTTGTTTCTTCTAGCTTACGGATTTCTTGGGTTGCTTTATAGCCATCCATGACGGGCATTTCACAATCCATAAACACTACGCCATAATGACCATCATCATCTGCTGCGATTTTATCTAGGGCTTCTTGTCCATTTTGTGCCAAGTCGACTTCAAAGCCTATCTTTTTCAACATGGTTGCAGCAACTTTTTGATTAAAAGCATTGTCTTCAGCAAGTAATAATGTAGGCATAATAGTTTACTTTTTAGTACGGTTTGTTATTGAATGATTAAGACCATTATAACGAGAGTTGATAGTGATTCAACAAAAAACTTTTAATAGTCATCGCCAAGCCCACGCACATTTGCACCCAAGGTATTATCCAGTCGAAACACTTCAATACTACCAAAAGCACTTAATTGCACCACTTGAATCAAAGACTCTTTCGCTAACTCTAAAATCGCAAGTAAAGTGACAACCACGCCCGCTTTACCTTCTTCTAACGCAAACAGACTTTCAAATTTCACTTTATCAACATGCTGCAAATCAGCCAAAATTGTTGTCATACGTTCTCGCACCGATAGCGGTTCACGAGTGACTTGGTGTGACGAAAACAAAACGGCTCGACTCATAACACCTCGCATTGCATGTAAAATCGCATTCAGAGGCATTTCAGGAATAATCAGTTCTTCAGTCGATTGAGGCGGTTCAACGGAAGCAGGTAAAATATCGCGCCCGACACAAGGTAAACCAATTAAATTATCTGCCGCCAGTTTGATTCTGGCATATTCTTGCAATTGGCGCACAAGTTCAGCACGCGGGTCATCTTTGACTTTATCATCATCTTCCCGAGCAGGTAATATCATGCGTGATTTGATTTCTGTCAACACTGCCGCCATCAGCAAATATTCAGCTGCCAAGTCTAAATGCAACTCTTTCATCAGTTCAACATATTCAAGATATTGGCGCGTAATTGAGGCAATGGGAATATCTAAAATATTAATATTTTGGCGTTGAATTAAATGCAGCAGTAAATCAAGCGGCCCTTCAAAACTTTCTAAAAAAATTTTCAATGAATCAGGTGGAATATAAAGACCTTCAGGCATTTCATCCAGAAACTCATTTTGGATTCGCGCAACAGGTTCAGATACTAAAATTTCTTCTATATCATCTTGTTGTTCTAAGTCATCAGGATTTGGTAAGGCTTGTTCCATGCGTATTTTAAATCTAGGTTCTGTATTGTTAGAACTGGCAAAAACCAAATAAATATAACCACCTAGCCATTTTTACATACGACAGCATCATTGGCGAGATGGTTACAAATCAATGCGTTATTGCCTGTTCTATTCATTGTTTAACGATAGACCAAACCCATTGACTGGCGTACTTCATCTAAAGTTTCACGGGCAACGGCGCGGGCATTCTCACAACCTTCATTCAAAATACCACGTAAGGCATCAGGGTCTTCAATATATTGCTGCGCACGTTCTTGAATCGGTTTGAGTTCGGCTATCACGCTTTCAATTACAGGCTGCTTACATTCAATGCAACCAATATCAGCCGTTTTACAACCATTTTGCACCCACGTTTTAGTGTCTTCACTAGAGTAAATTTTATGAAAATCCCAAACAGGACATTTTTCAGGATTACCTGAATCAGTCCGACGTACACGCGCGGGGTCAGTTGGCATGGTACGAATTTTTTGCTCTATGCTGGCAGGCGGTTCACGCAAAGCAATCGTGTTATTGTAGGATTTAGACATTTTTTGTCCATCCAACCCCGGCATTTTTGACATGGGCGTGAGTAATGAATCGGGTTCAGGTAAAATAATTTTAGTATCACCATCTAAATAACCCAATAAACGCTTAGTATCACCAAGATTAATATTTTGTTGGCTTTCAACTAAGGCGCGAGCAGTTTCTAACGCTTCATCATCACCTTGTTCTTGGTAACGTTTACGCAATTCTTGATACAATTTTTTATTCTTCTTACCCATTTTTTTAGCCGCATCAAGGGCTTTTTTCTCAAAATCCTTCTCACGTCCATAAATGTAGTTAAAACGTCGCGCGATTTCACGGGTAATTTCAACATGTGCAACTTGGTCTTCACCCACAGGTACAAGTCCCGCCTTATAAACCAGAATATCCGCACTTTGCAGTAATGGATAACCCAAAAAGCCATAAGTGGATAAATCCTTATCTTTTAGCTTTTGTTGCTGATCTTTATAAGTCGGAATTCGCTCCAACCAGCTCAAAGGAGTAGACATGGAAAGTAGCAAATGGAGTTCCGCATGTTCTGGCACTTTGGATTGAATAAATAAAGTGGATTCATTTGGATTGATACCAACCGCAAGCCAGTCAATAAGCATTTCCCAAACACTGGGCGCAATTTTGCTGGTATCATCATACAGGGTGGTTAATGCGTGCCAATCTGCGATAAAGAAGAAACAACGATGCTCGTATTGCAGTGTAACCCAGTTTTTTAACACGCCATGTAAATGTCCTAAATGTAAAGCACCTGTTGGGCGCATACCAGACAATACACGTTGTGAACTCGATAAATTCAACTCAGTCTCCTCAAAAAATGTCGTTTTTGGTGTAGTGATAATAGTACAAAATGTAAGCCATAAACTCCACCAGGAATTTTGGATTTTGATTATTTTAATATGAGATGGATATTGTGCGCTGATTGTATGTAAATATAAGGTAAATTACACAAAATAGGTTGTCTATTTGGATGTTTTCAGATAAACATGTTTGATATTTTTAATAAAAGCCATTTTCAGTATTAGATTTTATAGGCAATGCGGGCAATGATTAGGCTTCAGCAACAACTTTTTTCTAGTCATTTGAACTCATAAACCAAGCTCAAGTAAAGAAGCGATGCTCACAATATATCGTTAGTTTTAAACGCCGTCCAGTTTATTCTAAATTTTTGGTATCAGAATATGAATCATATAGACTCAACAATCATCACAAATGAAGTTCGACAAGAAATTATACAAAGACTTCAAAATGTTGAAAAAACACAAGATGTTCGGATTCTGATGGCAATTGAATCAGGCAGCCGAGCATGGGGTTTTGCCTCACCCAATAGTGATTATGATGTGAGATTTATTTATGTGCGAGAAAAGGATTGGTATGTTGCGGTTGATTTTGAAGAAAAACGCGATGTTATCGAATATCCCATTGTTGATGACATTGATTTAAATGGTTGGGATGTGCGCAAGGCCTTACGTTTATTTTGGAAATCAAATCCTACTTTTATCGAGTGGATTCAATCATCTAACTTATATATGGAGTCGGGGATATTTCACCACAAAGCCCAAGCCTTATTAGCACACATTTATTCTGTAGAAAAAGGGATTTATCATTATCGAAGCATGGCAAAAACAAATTATCGGGATTATTTGCGTGCCGAACTCGTGCCGCTGAAAAAGTATTTTTATGTGTTGCGTCCACTACTTGCCATTCGTTGGTTAGAAAAATATCAGCGTGCCGCACCAATTGAGTTTCATAAATTACTGGAGTTGGTTGAGGACAAGCAAATATTAGATGCGATTCATCACTTGCTTGAACAAAAACGCAGCAATGCCGAATTAACCCTTGCACCTGCGATTCCGTTGTTAACAAAATTTATTGAATCAGAATTGGAACGTTTGGACTCTATTCAGCCTTTTAAAATCAAACGCGATGCTGAAATGATGCAGTTAAATCAATTGTTTCACCATGTTCTAAATGAATCTGTTTAGCAACAGTTTGAACCGTTTTTAAATATCCAATAAACTGTTAGAATAATACCGATTTTGTTATTAAAGCTTTATTTTGTTATTTTATGGGATTTTTGCGGCGTTTTATATACTTTAGGTGTCGACTCACCTTTGCAAGGTACACTGAATACGGCTTCATCATCCAAGCGTAATGCGGTTAATGCACCACCCCATAAGCAGCCCGTATCCAAAGCAAATACACCATTGCCAGCATGAAAGCCCTGAGTTGCCCAATGTCCAAAAATGATTTTTAAATCACGACTTTTACGATGTTCATGTAAATACCAAGGCAAAATGCCATCATCACCATGAATTTGCATTTCTATGGCGGGTGAACCCGTGCGTTTTAAATCCAACTTACCTTTGGCATTACAATAACGCATTCGAGTAAAACAATTACTGATAAAACGGATGCGTTCCCAACCATCTAATTTGCTGGACCATCGTTTAGGTTTTTTTCCATAAAGATGTTGCATAAACTCAAAAAACGATTTGTCATTTTGTAGTAATGTTTCCAATTCATTAGCACATTGTTTTGCCAATTCAAAATCCCATTGTGGTGGTAAACCCGCATGAATCATAGTAAATCCCAATGTTTCATCATGGTGTAAAAATGATTGTTGACGCAGCCATTCAATCAATTCATCACAATCATAGGCTTTGAGTATCGGTTCCAAAGTATCGGATTTATGCAAATAATCTTCATTTCCTGCTGATACGGCTAATAAATGTAAATCATGGTTGCCCAGCACAATGACAGCTTTTTCACCTAAATTCTTAAGAAAACGTAATACTTCCAATGAATCAGGACCACGATTGACTAAGTCGCCTGCACACCATAAACTGTCTTTTTCTGAATCAAACTCAATGTGTTCTAAAAGTTGCTGTAATTCTTTAAAACAACCTTGAATATCGCCAATTGCATAAGTTGCCATTTTGTAAACCTTCTGAATAAATTACCAAATAAATGAGAGCATCTTAATATCTATTTTAAGTATATTTGAAGTATTTTATTTTTTGTAGATTTATCTTGAGAATTCTTTAGTCTTAAGTGTCCCAATTCGGGTATTTGAAGATTATCCATAAACCTGTTTTTAATTGCCCAAGATTCTGAGTGAGACAATCTATCTGAAATTTATCTAAAACATGACGATTTTAAAGTGAGTAACTTGTCGCCACTCAGTGTTTCTTATATCCTAACGTTCCATTTACGATTGACTTTAGAGGCTTAAGTTTGGACATTTGGCAAATCATCACCTTAGCCCTGCTGCAAGGATTCACTGAATTTTTACCTATTTCAAGCTCTGCACACTTGATTCTAGTCCCAGAATTAACCTCATGGGAAGACCAAGGCAGGGCGTTTGATGTCGCAGTCCATCTCGGCACACTGACTGCCGTTATCTTCTATTTTCGTCACGATATAAAACCACTGTTTTTAGCATGGATAAAATCCTTACAAACCAGACAATTGACAGCAGAAAGTCGTTTAGTTTGGGGTGTGATTATTGGCACTATTCCCGTTGCTATTGTCGGTGTGCTCATATCGATTACAGGTTGGGTTGACCATCTGCGCAGCGGGCTTCTTATTGCGACCACGACTTTAGTTTTTGGGGGATTACTTTGGTATGCCGATGCCAGAGCCACATTAGAACGTGACGAATATCAAATGACATGGCGAGATATTATGCTGATTGGTTGCGCTCAAGCCATTGCTTTATTGCCGGGAACATCGCGTTCAGGTATTACTATTACGGCTGCATTGTTGGCTGGTTTATCACGTCAAGCGGCAGCACGATTTTCATTCTTATTGTCTATCCCCGTTATTATTCTCGCGGGTGTAGATGAAACGGCTCTACTTTTAACCCAACAAATTGAAGTTAACTGGACAATCTTAATGCTTGGTATGACAATTTCATCCGTCAGTGCTTATTTATGTATCGAGTTGTTCATTCGTTTGCTCAATCAAATTGGGATGTTGCCGTTTGTGATCTATCGCTTGATTTTGGGTGTCTTCTTATTAATTTGGTATGGTTATGTTGCATTTTAAAACGTTGTGGTTAATCAGTGGTTGGGGCTTAGCTATGGCTATTTGTATTTTGTCTTTAATACCACCCATTGATACGGGGATTCAAACCATCTCTCATATTGATAAATTAGAGCACTTAACTGCTTATTTTGTCATCACATTCTGGTTTAGTCTGTTATATCCAACATCGCAAGGGCGACTTATGTGCTTAGTTGGATTTTTGGCAATGGGTTTAAGCTTAGAAGTTTTACAAGGTTTATTAACCACAACACGTCATGCAGATGGATTTGATATGATAGCCAATACCCTTGGCGTTTTAATAGCGTGGTTTGTTAGTCAGCAATATTTTAAACCTGTCTCTAAAAAAGTAGAGTGATACATTGTGCGATTTTAAATATGATATTGGAATAATGTTTTAGCCTTGTTTATACGTGACTAAATTTGAAAGCATTCTTATTTTAAGTTAGTCTACAAAAAACGGTGTGAAATCTACGCATCATAATCAATTAGCCCCAAAAATCAATTCCAAAGGAGCATAGCATGGCGAATGAAGGTTATCATGAACCTGTTGACGAGCTGTCTACTGAAACAAAAGACATGCACAAAGCCATTGTGTCATTGATGGAAGAACTTGAAGCCGTCGATTGGTATAATCAACGCGTTGATGCTTGTAAAGATGAAGAATTAAAGGCGATTTTAGCCCACAATCGAGATGAAGAAAAAGAACATGCGGCGATGGTATTAGAGTGGATTCGTCGAAAAGACCCTAGTTTTGACAAAGAGTTGAAAGATTATTTATTCACCGATAAACCGATTGCACATGCTTAAATAGCAATTATGCTTAAGTTATTAGGAGTGCAAAATTTATTTTGCTTATGCAAACATGCACTCCTGTAAGTTTGTGCTTCACCTCTAAATCTGCACTCAGAAGTGAGAACAACAAATATTTGATTTAAGCCATTACGCCCAAACCATCAAACCCATATCATGCGCATCAGACAATAACTCTGAATAAGGGAAAACCCGTATTTTATAACTTAAATCTCCACACCAATCTGGTTGGAATTCTAAAGTAAATAAATATTCGCCATTATCTAAAGGATGTTCTGGTTTAAAACGATAAGCCGTTGTTGGAGGTGCTGCATTTTCGGTACAACACACAACTGTATTATCAGGTGACGCGGCATAAATTTCAGGATGATACAATTTGCGCGACAGCAACAATTCGACAGCAACATCATTCGGGTCTAAACCATTTAAATGCACAGCCACTTGAATTGAAGTGCTTTCATCGTAAGTTAAACGTTTTGCAGGCTCAGAGGTTTGACGAACATTGATACCATGCCATTGCTCACGAATTTTACTTTTCCACTCACTCAGGCGAAGTGCATTACCACCATTATCAAGCAACATTTTTTGACCATGACGACTGGCAGGAATATAAAAGCGTTCTACATATTCATTCAGGACACGAACCATATTGAAATGTGGAATCACGGAAGCCATGGAACGTTTTGCACGGTGTATCCATCTTTTTGAATAACCATATTTACCCAAATCATAATATTCATCCAACACTTCTTTTTGCAAAATATCATACAAAGTATTGGCATCATCCTGATCACGGCGGGCATCATCATGCTCATGTGGCGAAGGACGAATGCCCCAACCATTATCACGTTCATAACCCTCATCCCACCAACCATCTAACACACTCAAGTTAATCGCGGCATTCACTGCGGCTTTCATACCCGATGTGCCACTGGCTTCTAAAGGATAAACAGGATTGTTCAACCACACATCCACACCTGAAACTAAGCGACGTGACAAGCCCATATCATAGCCTTGAACTACAATCAATTTGCCAATAAAATCAGGCTCATTGCCGAGTTGATACAATGCCTTTAATAAGCTTTTACCGGGATCATCAGCAGGATGCGCTTTACCCGCAAAAATAAATACAATTGGACGTTCGGTATTTAACATGATTTCGCGCAAACGGTGCATATTATTGAGTAATAAGGTGGCACGCTTATAAGTTGCGAAACGTCTTGCAAAACCAATGGTCAAAATACCTGGATTATTCGGGTCTAGGTTTTTAACAATTTGTTCAATGTGGGTTTCACTGGTTTTATTGGCTTTATGCTGTGAAATTAATGCGTTACGCACCACGACCAACATCCGAGACTTAACCGCTTGATGCGTTTCCCAAAAGTCTTTATCAGGAATAGTCATTAACTGATCCCAGTAATCAGTTGCACATAAATGTCTGTCCCAATCTGCGCCTAAGTGTTTATCAAATAAATCCGTCCATTGACGTGCGAGAAAACTAGAAATATGTACGCCATTGGTGACATAGCTCATGATGTTTTCAGTTGGTTCAAGCTGCGGCCAAAAGCGTTGACAAATTTCAGAAGAAACACGTCCGTGAATTCGACTCACGCCATTCATGTGACGAGATAAATTAATCGCCAAAGTGGTCATATTGAAGTCATGATTGTCAGCTGCTGGCTCGCAACCTAAACGCAAAAATTCTTCGCGTGACAAACCAAGTTCAACAGAAAATTGCCCCAAATAGTGCATGACTAAATCTTGTGGGAAATGGTCATGACCTGCGGGTACAGGTGTATGGGTTGTAAACACACAACTACTGGCAACCGCTTCCATTGCTTGCGCTAATAGATAGCCTGAGTGTAATTTTTCGCGTAATAATTCTAAAACTAAAAATGCGGCATGACCTTCATTCATATGCCAAACCGTCGGCGCGATACCTAAAAGTCTTAACATTCGTACCCCAGCAATACCAAGCACAATTTCTTGCTGAATTCGCGTATTATTATCACCACCATAAAGTTGGTGAGTAATTTCAGCATCCCCTTTGGTATTTTGAGGAATTTCAGTGTCTAACAAGTAAAGCTGAATATGCCCCACTTGCACTAACCATGCTTTAACCCACACGGTGCGACCTGCAATATTGACTGTGACACGAAGCTCTTCACCATTTTCATCAGTCACGGTTTTAATCGGTAAATGTTCGGTGTTAAGCGTTGAACTTGTTACCTGTTGATTGCCTTCCGTATCAATATGTTGTGAAAAATAGCCCAAATGATAAAACAAGCCAATACCCACAAAAGGTAAGCGCAAATCACTCGCGGTTTTACAATGATCGCCTGCTAAAATACCCAAACCACCAGAATAAACAGGTAAACTTTCATGAAAACCATATTCTGCACAAAAATAAGCAATTTGTTCGTTTTTTTCTAATTTACACCCTGCTTCACGCGGTGCTTTATCAGCTAAATAGTCATCAAATGCTGCGGTGACTTGTCGATAAGCATTTAAAAATAAAGGGTCTTTAGCTGCTTTATCTAAACGGGTTTGGTCAACGTTACGTAAAAACAGTTTTGGATTATGTGAGACGCGAATCCATAATTCATAATCTAATTGCTCAAATAATGCTCTTGCGGGGACGTACCAGCCATACCAGAGGTTATTTGCAATCTCCTCCAAGCGTTCCAATGCCTTTGGTAATACAGGAATGACTTCTAAATTAAACTCTTGTGCCATTATTCTATTGCCTGTTTTAAAGTGAAATTTTAGTTGTTGTCGTTATCAAGCTACAACATAACAAAACCCGTAAAACTTAACCATTCATTTTTACTAATTGATGAAATAAGGAAATTGATGATAATGATAAATTTTTTATTTTGGATGTTGATGGGGTAAGTTACAGCTAATACAAAT